>NZ_JAUBQS010000103.1:0-12096 GCF_036701355.1 Microcoleus sp. Pol12B3 | reverse complement strand
CAACCGTGTCTGCGGTTCTATAGCCTGCGATCTACGGTTTGAGCGCCTGACTCTTTTAAGATACAAGGGGCGGGTTTCACAAATAATAATTGCCTAAAACCAACAATCTCGTAAACCCGCCCCCACCCAACGACAAATCACTAACTTCAAAAAATATGACACTTATTCAAGAAAAAACACTTGCATCAAAAGTTCGTCGCGACTTCCCAATTTTGAATGAAAAAGTCAACGGTAAACCGCTAGTTTATTTAGACAATGCAGCTACTTCTCAAAAGCCCCTAGCCGTGCTCAACGCTTGGCGCGACTACTACGAGAAATACAATGCAAACGTGCACCGCGGCGCTCACACTCTCAGCGCCAAAGCGACTGATGCTTACGAAGGTGCTAGAGACAAAGTTGCGGCCTTTATAAATGCCGCGTCGCGGCAAGAAATTGTTTACACTCGCAACGCCACCGAAGCGATTAATTTGGTTGCTTATTCTTGGGGTTTGAGCAATCTGCAAGCCGGAGATGAAATTATCCTGTCGGTAATGGAACACCACAGCAATCTCGTTCCCTGGCAAATGATTGCTCAAAGAACCGGTGCGGTGCTGAAGTTTGTGGAGTTAACGGAAACTAACGAGTTTGATGTGGAACAGTTTAAAACGCTGATTTCCCATAAAACTAAATTGGTGTCAACCGTTCACGTTTCTAATACTTTGGGCTGCATCAGTCCTGTCAAAGAAATCTGTAAAATTGCCCACAGTTTCGGCGCAAAAGTTTTAATAGATGCTTGCCAAAGCGTGCCGCACATGATAGTAGACGTGCAAGCAATAGATTGCGATTGGCTGGTTGCTTCCGGTCACAAAATGTGCGCTCCGACTGGCATCGGTTTTCTGTACGGTAAACTGGACTTGCTGAGAGAAATGCCTCCGTTTTTCGGCGGCGGCGAGATGATTGCTGACGTGTTTCTAGATTATTCCACCTATGCCGATTTGCCACACAAATTTGAGGCCGGGACGCCTGCAATCGGTGAGGCGATCGCCCTCGGTGCAGCAATCGATTATCTTAGTAACATTGGCATGGATAAGATTCACGCTTGCGAAGCTGAATTGACTGCTTATATGTTCCAACAATTGCGGCAAATTCCAGAAATCAAAATTTACGGGCCACAACCAGACAGCAACGGCGAAGGTAGGGCTGCATTAGCGGCATTTACAGCCGGAGAAATTCACCCTCAAGACTTGTCTACCATGTTAGACCAGGAGGGAGTCGCGATTCGTTCCGGGCATCACTGCACGCAAGCTTTGCACCGCTATTTGAACCTTTCATCTACGGCGCGGGCGAGTTTGTATTTTTACAATACTCGCGAGGAGATTGATGTGTTTGTGAAAGCGTTGAAAGAGACGATCGACTTTTTTGCTGGGATTATGGGATAATTTGGTAGGGTGGGCATTTGCCCACCTTGTTAGAACATTATTTGCCTTTGCCAAGCGGAATATCTCGTGAAAATAGTTGAGTATTATAGTTTAATAATACAACCACTACAAAACATGAATCAATATCCTATTATCCTCATGCCCGACCCTGTTATTCAAGCTATGGATGCAGTTCCATTCACATGGAAATTTAGTGAACCAAAACCTTTACCTCCTAGTTATAAGCCCCAACCAATAGATGTACTTTTGTTTTTTTATAAATCTCTCCCATTAATTATTCCTTTTGCAACTATTAGCCTAATTGCCAGTAGAAATATTATCATTAGTTTCTATATTTCGGTAGGTGGAATTTTGGTGACTGCCTTTAACTTCTGGCAAAAAAAAATGTCTTACTTACGAACACTTAATCAATACAAGCAACAAATGCGCGATTATAAAGATTTGTTAGCAGAATGGCAAAAGCGTGAGATTCAGCATAAACGGCAGATAGCAGAATCCCAAAAACCTGAAAAAATAAAACAGTATCGCTATCAGATAATTAAAGACATTATCATAAAAACCATCCCTCCTGAAGGTAGAATTGTCAGTACAAAGTCTCAGTGGCTTGAAAGTAAATTTTATAAGAACTTACAGCAATTATTCCCAGATAAAATTTATAATAATTTAATCATCCAAAAATTCCACTCCTATCAACCTTACTGTATAGAAATTTCTTATTTTGATAAGTTAACAAATTTACGTATTGATATAACAATTGATAAACCTTATCACTATGAAAGCGGTGAGCCTAAAAATTACGAAGTGCTTGTCCAAGAAAATCAGCGCCATCAACTATTTTTAGAAAAAGGATGGATAGTCATTAGATTTGCTGAGGAGCAAGTAGTCTGTTGGCCACAAAGCTGTTGTCGGGTAATAGCCGAAGTAATCAATCAAATAATAGGTACACCAATTCCCGAGGAATTGACAACTGTAGAAACTTTACGACCTATCCAGCAATGGAATGAATTTGAAGCACGACAAATGGCACAGGAACGCTATCGAGATAATTATTTAATCTAGCGATCCCCCTTTTTTTGACCGCAGATGAAGGCAGATGAACACGGATGAACGCGAATGAAGAAGAAAGCGATCACACCCCCAAATACAAGGAGGCGATAATGTTTGTGTTAAACCTATCAGCAGAAAATTGGGTTGGCAACCAGGATGAAGGTGATTTAATAGAAAGTCCTACTTGGAGTCACATAGAACAAGCCATCCGCGAGTTAAATGGGAAAACTAAAACTTTAGTTACCTTGGGTGCAGATGACGAGTGTTATATGAGCATTGGTGGCGGCGAATCCGGCAAATATATTGTTAACGTAACTTGTGATAACGTTAGCTTCCATAATTTAGTAGATCCCTCAAAACCCGATGCAATATAAACGCTAGTTGTCGGCGGACAAGAAGGTAATTATTCCGCCCGGATGTGTGTGAATTTAGAGAGGGCCCTGTTGGCAGCTCAAACATTTACAGTATCAGGAGAACTGGAAATATCACTGTCTTGGGAAGAAGAGAAAGAATTAGTAATGCTGTCATCAAATAAGATTTAACACAACCTAAGTGAAGTGCGATCGCCTTTTCATCCCTCTGCGTTCATCAGCGTGTATCCGCCTGCATCTGCGGTTCAAAAAAAGAAGCCGCTTTTTGATAGTATCTGGGCCTGTGATAAAATAAAACTAGAGTTTTCTCAGCTCAAGGAGATTTTGACATGATTGATTGCTACTACTTCAAGTTTAGCCGAACAGAGAACACTGCTAGAAAACATTAGCTGGTCAACCTTTGAAACGTTGCTCAAAGAAATAGGCGATAAGCGAGGTTATCGCATAGCTTACGATGAAGGGAGACTGGAAATTATGGCGCCACTATTTGAACATGAGAACTACAAGAGCAATTTCGGTAATTTCATCCTTGCTTTAGCAGAAGAACTCGACATTGAAATTAAAAGTGCTGGCTCAACTACTCTCAAACTCAAAAATGCCAAAAAAGGCATAGAACCAGATAACTGTTATTATATCCAAAATGAAGCAGCAGTTAGAGGCAGGCAAGAACTAGATTTAGAAACTTTCCCACCGCCAGAATTAGCAATTGAAATAGATATTACCAGCAGTTCAGTTGATAAGTTTGCCATTTACTCCGCACTTCGCGTCCCGGAACTCTGGCTATATAACGGGCGAGTTTTGAAATTTTATCAGTTGGTAGAAACTGAATATATTGAGCGCGACTTTAGTATTGCTTTTCCCTTTGTATCAGCAGAAATGGCGGGGTTTTTCAGTCGCACTCAAACGATAGGAGAAATTGCTTTGCTGAAATCATTTAGAACTTGGGTTAAAGGGAAAATATACAGCAATTTCCAGGTTTATGGAGTACGGTTGCAAGGGTTTGTCAACCATTTTGGTAAGTGTTTGGGATTAAGGTGTACTCTATTTGCGTGGAATCTGCTGTAATATTCTATAGCAAGGTGCACAGTGGGCACCCTACATAATTAGGTGCTGCGCCCAAGGCTATTAAAACTCCCTAATTTCAGGATGGATAAACTTATAACCCGCCGCCTTAATCTTTTGATTCGACACCCTAGCATTATAAGGCCGCACGCTAGGGCTTCCCTCCCAAGAAACTTTAGGCAAATTATTAGCTTCAAAAATGCGATCGAGCAATTCGCGACTGGATAGCGATACATCGCTAACTAAATTATAAATTCCCTGCAATCGATTTTCCAAAGCAAAGGTTAACCCCCCAACAACATCATCCCGATGCACCCAATTAGTAGCATCTTCCCCCGCACCGGGGCGAGTGTTCCCAGCCCAGCGCCCAAAGATTTTAACTAATTCTCGGCCAGGCCCATAAATTCCTCCCAAACGGAGAATGCAAACGTGAAGATTGGCATTAGATGCTGCTAATAAAACCCGTTCTGTTTCTGCCATAATTTCACCGTTTGGGTTGGCAGGTGCGACTGGTGACTCTTCATTTACCACTTCACCTTTGCGATCGCCATACACAGAATAAGTACCAGTATAAATAACCTGTTTTACTATTGGTATCTGCTTTAAAACCGATACCAAAGTAGTCGCTGTATCTAAATAACTCTCCTGATAAGTATCAGAATTTGGAGCACCTACGCACAGCATAACAGCATCTTGTTCTTGCAATACAGCCGTCATTGCATCTTTGTCATTTCCCTTGAGCACGGCTACCCGCTGCGCGACACCCTCCAACTCAACTACTCGCGTCGCCGTGGTAGTTGTCGCCGTCACGATACAATCAGATTTGCCGCGTAACTGTTTGGCTGTCGCAGTACCCACATAGCCGCAGCCGACGATCGCAACTTTCATAAAAAATTCTCCTTTGTTTGATACTCTCTAAAATTATTGCCGGTTTCTGAAATCATGGCGCGCTGAGTTTTGTGGTAAAATGTAAAGCATCCTTATCAATCGGAGTAGCATCGTGTCCGAGAGAGATATTTTTGCCACCTCATCAGAAAGCGAACTTAAGGCTTTTTATGGTTCTTTGTTTGCGATCGCAGCCGCCGATGGTTCCGTTGATATTGACGAACTAGATTTGTTGTTTAAAACCATAAATTTAGACAAATTTTCTGACTCTGCAAAGGCTCAAATCCAATCCTACACAGCCAGTCCCCCATCACTCAGCGACTGTTTGCAAACACTCAGCAAGTCAGAAGAAGCGCTGCGTTTGGGAGTCATGTATTTTTTAATTAACATTGCTGGGGCAGATAAAACGCTGCATCCTGGAGAAAGCGAGGCGATCCAATCCGCAAAAAAACTGCTGGCGGTTTCCGACTTGCAAATCCAAGCCATGCAGGAATTTATCGCAGACATCAAACAAATACGGGAGGCAACCCCTAATAAAAATCAGCCATCAGCATCTTTTAATTCGGCTGTTTCCCAGCTTAAAACTAAGGGCATTCCTCTCGATTTAATCGACCGGAAAGGAACCACAACAAACTTCAGCAACCCCCAAATGAACTATTCCGATGAAAGTTTTTGGGCTAAACTTAAAAACTTTGCTTTAACCGCAGGAAGAGAAGTAGTTGAAAAAGCTTTAATTCTCTACTATACGGCTCAGAACCCCAACGTGCCTGCTTGGGCAAAAGGAGTTGTAGTTGGAGCTTTGACCTATTTTATATCTCCTGTCGATGCCATTCCCGATATATTAGTCGGCATCGGATTTACAGACGATTTGGGAGTATTGCTAGCTGCCATAGCTACTGTTTCAATATACATTAATGCTGATACTAAAAAACAAGCAAAGCAAAAAATAAAAGATGGGTTTGGTCAATAATATTATGTCCGGTTGAGCGTTTTGTGGTGTCGGCATCGGACTAATAGAATCTGAATAATATAGCTGTTTTGAATCGGATAAAACAAAGGACACTGCGCTGCCGTGTCCCTACTTAATATATGTAATTCACTCAACTGAAAACTTGATTATTATGGATTCTCAGTCTTTAATCGGCTTACCATCTCGATTGACAATACGGCTTTCACCATCCTTAGCCGTGACATTTTCATAAACTCCTTCATCCCGCTTCACGTACTTGCTAAAACCCGAATTTTTATAATCGGTGTCGGATGTCGGCTTCATCAATCTCGGAGCGCTCAGCAGTCGGCGTACCGGAGCATCTGCGGGAGTCTCCCCGGGTTCGCACTTAGCCAACTCGCACAGTTGGCCCCAAGTCGAAACTTCCAGGTTCATGCTGTGCCACACTTCTAACTGCTGGTTGTTTTCGGGACACAAATAATCGTATACAGGCATACTAAGAATCTCGTTTGCAACTACTAAAATTACTAATTGCACGGTTATTGAAAATATTATAGCTCAACATTACTAATAATTCAACCCCAAAAATCAAAGTTTACTATTTTTAACGGTTGTTGAAACCTTAAATCAGCTATATTATTAACCCTGTGTGCTTGCTCCCGAATGCGATCGAGACAAAGCCCAAAAGTACGCTACCCTGAAATTCTCTGACTCGATCCAACGACGATCGCACGATCGACGGTTAGCAAATGCCCGCAAGACTTCCCTCAATGCCGTCACAGGATTGATCATCGTCATTTTCAGACTGTACGCCAATCACAGATTCTAAGTTTCAATTTTATTTATTTACTCACCCGCGAGGATTTACCGATGAGCGATTTCAAAGTTACGCCAGAAGTAGAGCTGAACACAGCTCAAATGTTGGAGCGATACCAACTGCAAGATGAGACAACTCTACGGCGTTGGGCAAAAGTACACGGCATCAACAGCACTCGTGGTTTCTTCTATCCCAGCGAAGTAGATTTGATGGATCACGCTCACCACCATCTCTACAATTTGGGAATGAGCATTGCGGATTACCAAAGTCTTTTAGACCGACGCCGCAGCCATTCCCAGACACCGGGCGACCAAAATAAAACAGTAGCAAGTCAAGTTGCTGACGAAGCATACGATGCCATAGAAACGCTCACAGAGCAGTATGCTGAAGCTATTGATTTAATGGGAGAACGTATAGCAGACCATTTCATCGATGAACTCGATTTATCTGTGATGAGGCACCTTTCTAAAAAAGTGCAAGACCGGCGGACTCTCAACGGTCAAACTAAAAAGCCTAACCGTTTTCTCCAAGTGATTAAAGCTGTGTTGCAACCGACCAGCGAAAATACACTTCTGGTTCCCAAAAAAGAGAATGACTCTAGTTTAGAATTAGAACAGCATCATCGGCTCGGCTAGTCGCTGATTTTTTTGAAAGACTAAGAGACTTTTTGTTCAATTTACTGGTCAATTTTACTGAAAAGCAGACCCGGAACCCTCCCCTTTTCAAGGGGAGGGAGCAAGAGTCGCATTTTTTATATTATGAAACGGAATAGAAGAAAATAAATTGAGATTTCCCCGAAGTCTAAATTACTTTTCAATTGATGTTGGGTTTCGCGACGAACAAAACCTAATATAACTAGGGACAGATTGCGCGATCGCCAAAATTAGAGATAATATCTGCTGAATTGAACCTGTCAACCTCGCCCAAGGTAAAAAAATGATTAAATCCTGGATGGTAATTGGAGGCGTCGCCTTGATAGTAGCACTAGCAGCGAACTTAATCCCGCCCAGCGACATCCAATGGTTCAACCGCTTGCAGCGTCCGAGATGGCTAGTATTTGAAAAAGCAATTCCCCTAATTTGGACAGTAATTTTTATTTGTGCAGCTTGGTCAGCAGTGATTGTTTGGGAAAAAGAACCGGGAACTCAGGAGACTTGGCTGAAAATGGGTTTGTACCTGCTTTTAGAAATAGTAACCATGTCTTACACCTCGGTTATGTGCAAAGTTAGGAGCCTAAAAGTCGGCACAATAATCGGCGGAACGGGCGCTATTTTAAGCGTAATACTAGCTTTAAGTGTGTTGCAAGTTTCCAAGCCTGCCGCCCTGTTATTGCTGCCTTACATACTTTGGAGTCCGATCGGGACTTACACCACTTGGGCAATGATGCACCTCAATCCAGCGGATGTTTAGGCTCTGGAATTAGTCATTTTAATGGAATTGCAAGCATCGGGAAAAAGCACTATTTTTCGGTAGTCTCTAGCTGCAACGCAGGTTTTAGTCAGCAAAGACTTGATGCAAAATAATAGTACAGTTGCACAACTGGAAAATTATGATATAGGTAGCCCAAGCTGCATGAACCAAGTGTGCTTGTCTATATAACCGCGTTGAAAATGGATTTTGCCATCAACAACATGAAAGAAGCCACAGCCTTGCAGCGTAAAACTTTTGCCAGTTGGTAGGTTCCCACCAAACTCACCTAGAAATGTGCCCCCACCAGTCCACTCGACGATCGCCCACTCGCCATCCTCAAACAGATTCTCAACGTGCGTGTAATTGTCTGGAAAAGCTTGGAAGAAGGTAACAAAACTCTCCAGCAATTCCTCACGACCGTTTAGAGGATCGCCAAAGGCAACTTGATGGTTCTCTGCATCGTCGTGATAAAGCTCGATCAGGGCGTGAGGGTCACGATCGTTATAAGCAGAAACCCAGTCTTGGATCACTTGCTTAGGCGTTTTCATTTTTGGTTCCCTAATACAAACTAAGTAAAGATATTAAGTACCCGCTTATCACCCTCAAATTTACCGACTTGGAGACCTGCTAGGGGGCTCGGTTTCCGGCGGTTCGGGAGGGGGAGATTCAGCATCCGGAGGATTCAGCGACTCCTCCCAAACTTTGATTTGCGATCGAGCTTGCTCAAAAGCCCGAGTACCCGATGGAATTTTCTTCAAAGTCGCGATCGCCCCAGCCAGATCCGACGACGACTGTTCCACACCAAGCGCCAAAATCCGCTGGCTCCACTCATCAATCGCCTCACTCGCCTGCCACCGGAGCGAACTCGACTCGGGCACCTGAAGGGCCAGCCCAATTGCCGTTTGCAGAGCCTCCGCAGTCCCCGATCGGGCAGCCTGACGGGCGTTCTGCAAATCTTGCTCGCCCTGAAATTGAGCCTCCCAAGTCCGAATGTTCGATCGAGCTTCCTCATAAAGCACCCGTCCCGATCGAATCCGGCGGGCCATCTCAATTGCCCCCGCCAAATTGCCGCTCGCCGCTAGCTGCTGAGCTCTATCTAAAAACGGCTGGTCAACAAGCCGCTGTCTCCTCTCGATCCAAGCTTGAATTTTGGTTTGAGCTTCCACATAAAGCGCCCTACCTCTAGCTATCCGAGAAGCTTGAGCAACGGCCGCTTCCAGAGCATTCGGATCGCCCGTACTTGCCAAATCGTTAGCTCTTTGCAAATACGGACTGTCTTCCAGCAGCTCGATTTGACGGCTCAAGCTGGTAATTTGACTGCGAGCTTCCGAAGCGCGGGGATTTGATTGGGGGACTGTTTGCAATTGCGCGATCGCAGCCCTCAAATCATTTACCCCACCCGGCGCCGCCAGCCTGCTTGCCAAATCCAAAACTTTCACATCAGCCATTTCTTGCTGCCAGCGGCCGACTAAATCTTGAGCTTGTTTGTATAAAGGGCGACCGGACTTCAACTTTTGAGCAATCTCGATCGCCTTGGAGAAACCCTCAACAGAGCCAGTCAAAGCCTGGGAAGTAGCATTCGCCAACTGGTTAAAATCCTCAACTTGTTCCCTTAAATTTGCAGTGTCGGGAATCTTGTTAGCGATCGCGATCGCCTCCTGCCAATCCCCTGCCTGCAATCGTTTTTGGGCGATATCCAAAATTTTCTTGCTAAATTCCGCGATCGCCTTATTGGCAGCTTGATACAAATAACTGTTTTGACCAATTCCCTCAGCCAGCTTAATCGCCGTCACCAGATTGTCGAGACCTCCCTCCGAGGCTGTATTCCGGGCTTTTACCAACTTATTGCCCTCAGCCCGAGTCGTCTGAATTAGCTGAGTCAATTCCTCGTACTTAGCTGATTCCCAGAAAGTATTTCCCAAATCCAAAAGCAAAGTAGCTTGGCGGAAAGCCGGCGCCCACTCTTCCTTACGCAAGTGGTCTTGGGCTGTGCCGTAAATTTTCTCTGCATCGCTCCATATCGACTGCCACTTTTCAATCTGCTTTTCCACCGTCGGGTAAGTGGGAACGTCTTTAGGAACCTTGCGAGCGAGCGCAATCGCCTCCTCCAGCTTTCCTTCTTGGAAAGTAGCATTTCCCAGCCTGAGAATATCCTCCGACCACCGATCGATTTGAGTGTTAATTCTCGGCCGCAGCGGATGGTCTTTTGGCAAAGCATTAACTAATTCGATCGCCCTGAGCAAATCATCCGCCGTCCGCTTGCTTGCTGCTTCTTGAGCACAAAAAAAGCGATCGTTAGCAGAAGCCGTCGGCCAAAAAATCTTTGAGCAATTGGACTGCGAGGTCAGGTTGAGTAAAGACGCAATTGCCACAAACCCCATACCCACTGATAGCATCAAACTAAGCGCCAGCCAAAACTGCCACTTATTCGACCAGTTCCGCCAAAACGGATTGTGTTCTCCGGGCGGCTGCGAGTTTTCCCCAGACAAATTCGGCGGTATTTCCAGATGCCCTCCCGGCAGTTTTCCCGAAGTAACCAACTCTCGGAGTTCTTTAAGTCGTTCAGCCCGGTTTTTCCTTGCTGGTAAGCGCACCAGCGACGAAGTATCCTTTTTTGACTCCAAGGATTCTGATGCAGACCAACGGCCTGGTATTTTGCGATCTTGACTCATATCCTCACCACAAACAGCAACCAGCTAGCGTTAGTTATTTAAAAACTGCGAGCGCTGCTATCAACTGCTCTATAAAATGTATTCATCACTTTTACATACTCCCGTCGGCCCTAGACTGCAAGAGCCGATCGCCAAACCGCCAAAATCAAAATTTTGTGATTAGGTAATTGATAATGCGTAATTGGCAATTGGTCAAGGCCGTCATCCCTAACTCGCACTCAATAGAGCCAATTACACATTATCGTCTCAAGAACCGGAGTTCGATCGCAAATCGCCGATCAGTTCCGCAAGTTGGTCGCTATTAGCTTTGTAAACCTCGTTGCAGAAATGGCACGTAGCCTCAGCCCCCCCATCTTTTTCAATCATGTCTTGGAGTTCCGCTTCGCCCAACATTTTCAAAGCTCCCAAAACTCGATCGAACGAACAGCCACAGTCAAAGCGCACCATCTGAGTTTCCGGGAAAATTTCCAGGCCCATATCTCCCAGTAACTCTTCGAGAATCTGGTGCAGCGTTTTGCCCGATCGCAGCAGCGGCGTAAAGCCGGACAATTCAGCAACTCTAGATTCTAAAGTTTGCACCAATTTTTCGTCCGTTGCCGCCTTCGGCAGAACCTGCAACAGCACACCCCCAGACGCTTCTACCCCGCCCGCCCCCACAAACACCCCCAAAACCAGAGCCGAAGGCGTTTGCTCCGAGGTTGCCAAATAGTGAGTCAGATCGTCGCCAATTTCGCCGGAAACCAATTCTACCGTACTTGAATAAGGGAATCCGTATCCAACGTCCCGCACCACGTACAAATAACCGTCACCTATTGCCCCGCCAACGTCGAGTTTGCCTTTAGCATTGGGCGGCAATTCGACTTCGGGATTGTCCACATAACCTCGAACTGTTCCATCAAGTCCCGCATCCACCAGAAGCCCGCCCAGCGGGCCATCTCCTTTGATGCGAATGTTGACTCTCGATTCGGGCCGCTTCATGCTGGAGGCGAGTAACAGCCCTGCCGACATTGTGCGGCCGAGGGCCGCTGTAGCCACGTAGGAGAGCTTGTGCCGCTGTCTTGCTTCTTCGGTGAGGCGGGTGGAAATGACGCCTACAGCGCGAATTCCGCCATCTGCGGCTGTAGCGCGAATTAATTGATCGGCCATGAAAAACCTTACTTTGTCTTTTGATATCTTCTTGAACTATTTTAGAAGTTCTTGAAGGTTGTGGCAGCAGATAGCAGCAGTTGACTCGGCGGGCCTGGGAGTGCGATCGAACTTCAGAACTCCCCTCTGTTTTCTATTTAATCTTAATTAACAGACTATTTATTAACAAATATTCGGCGGATTTTTTCAAATTATAGTCATTTCAAATAAGTATGAGACTTTTAAAAAATGAGGTAAAATGAAAAAAAAATCGTTAACCAGTTAGGGAAAATGTCTTACAGCATAGATTTGAGAAAAAGAGTAGTGGACTATGTAGAAA
>NZ_JAUBQS010000102.1:0-12214 GCF_036701355.1 Microcoleus sp. Pol12B3 | reverse complement strand
CTCATCGTTGAGCCTCATAGCTTGCTCGCGGTGCGACCGTTGCCGTTGCTAAATAAACGTTCTGGGGTTGAGACACATAACGCTTTAAGGCTTATTTAGTCTAAACTCCAGTGACTAAAATTCAGTTTGAAGTGGCTCCGAAGCCGACCAAAGCCCAAAAGCAGCAGCAAGGGCAGACGGGATTTGTCGTCATTCCGACTCGTTGGGTTATTGAGCGGTCAAATGCGCGGGTATAACAGTGTAAGAATTTCGAGGGGACGCTGGAGAATGCCATGGATAAGCTCAACGTGTGTTTCATTCGGCTCATGCTTAAACGCTTAGCAAAGAAACGGTTGGCAATAGCAAATGAATAGATCGCAAATAGGTTCTATAGACATTTGCCAGTCTCACAGCGATCGCACTTTTTGATGTACCTAGTCTAAACTCGAATCTCAACTAATCATACGTAAAATCCAAGTATGAGTAAAGGCGTTTACTCAAAAAAAATAGGCTAGCCATATTTCACAGCGCCTATCTCAATCCAAATTTTAATAGCTCCCCGCAACGCCGTCTTACCTCAGCTTTTGACCTGGTATTTTACCAGGTGGGTACCGTTGGCTCGGACTTAAAGTTTCTGGGTACAAGCCCAGTTTACTGCTGTCCAAACATCTTGATTCCCGAGAGTTAAGAGTTATAGATCAAAAAAACATTATTGGCAGTCACCAACGTCGCAGTAGAACCTCTATTTAATATATACCAACTCACCAGATTTTGGCAAGCTTCGAGCAATTTAACTTGCATACCAGATAGATTCAACGCTTTGAGCGATCGCCTGTGCTTGCGATCGCCCCCGATCCACCTTGTCCGCGTCGAGCACAACTGTAACGTGACCGAGTTTGCGACCGGGACGCGATACTTTCTTACCATACCAATGTACAAAAGCACCACTGATTTGTGCCAGTTGTTTTCGTTTTGCTAAATAATCAGACTCAGCCGACTCGTAGCCTAGCAAATTTACCATCACAGCGCCTGCACAGTTCAGCTCCGAATTACCTAAAGGCAGTTGACAAACTGCGCGCAAATGCTGTTCAAATTGTGAAGTTTTGCAAGCATCAATTGTAAAATGTCCCGAGTTGTGAGTGCGGGGTGCAATTTCATTGACTAACAGCTTATTATCGGCGGTTAAAAATAATTCAATGCCGAATACGCCGACAGCTTGCAAACTGTTGAGGAGAGTGCGGGCGATCGCACAAGCTTCTGTTTTCACATCTAAACTAATATCAGCGGGCGCAATCACCACATGACAAACCTGATTTTGCTGCTGAGTTTCGACGATCGGATAAATCGCAATTTCGCCAGTTGCCGATCGAGCTGCAATCACTGCCAACTCGCGATCGAACGGCACAAACTCTTCCACTAGCAAAGACTGACCTTGAAGTTTAGCACGAATTGACTCAAAACTCCCCCGATCCTTAACAATAAAAGTACCTTGGCCGTCATAACCGTGGCGGCGAACTTTGACGACAAAGGCAAAGTCGATCGATCCAGCATCCGAGTCTCCTTCACTCTGCACGCTGTCAGAAACAGAAATTGCCGGAAAGTCGATCGCCACCGCCTTAAACAATTCTGGGGGCAAATCCGCGCTGCAATCCCATTCCCAAAACTTCGGAGTTGGCAAACCTAAACCTTGTAAATAACAGCGTTGAACGTACTTATCCAACAAAGGAGAAAGCGACGACAAACTCGGCTGAAATAACACACCTTGCTCTTCTAGCGGCCGCAAACCATCCAAATCCACAAACTCATTTTCAAAAGTAATAACATCGCAGCCAGCAGCCAATTGAGCCGTAGCCAAAACATTATTAACAGCAGCCAAAACAGCACTAGCAGCAACCGAAACTGCTGGATCGGTAGCATGGGGAGTTTGCACTACCAATTCAATACCTAGCGCCCTAGCAGCATCCCCCATCATCGAAGCTAGCTGGCCGCCGCCGACAACGCCCACCCGCTTAAATTTGGCAGACGAACTCGCAGCAGTTTGATTTGATTTCATGTGAGTAAAATTCCGCAAAGTCAACCTGCCTATCTTATCGCTATTTGACCCTGGCTCAATTACAGTAATTGAAGACTTAAAAGCCAAAAAAGAGTTTTAATTGCAGGATTAAATCGAGGCAGACCCAGAAAAATTGGGTGGCTAAAGTCTTTAATTATTGCACACTCCCAGCCATTGAGAAACAGCCGTCGAACCCCACCCCTCCAGAAAAGTTCCACATCTAGCAATTCCCTAGCGCCAACCATGGCATAATTGACAGCACTGCAAAAAGCAGATAGACAGATGCCAACACTGAAAATCAGACATTCAGGGAACAAAATTTATAGGTGAGGATACTGTGAAAGTTTTAGTTGTGGGAAACGGAGGTCGCGAACACGCGATCGCAAAAAAACTGCTAGAATCTACGCGGATTAAACAAGTATTCTGCGTACCGGGCAACGGCGGCACAGCTACCACCAAAGGCTGTCAAAATCTGTCGCTCAACATCGACGACTTCCAAGGCATCGAACGCTTTGTGATGGTCAACAACATCGGATTAGTCATCGTCGGCCCCGAATTGCCCCTATCGCTAGGCATCGCCGACTATTTCCAACAGCGAAAAATGATGATTTTCGGCCCCACCAAAGCCGGAGCCCAAATTGAATCCAGCAAATCTTGGGCCAAAGAATTGATGCTCGAAGCAGGCATTCCAACACCGAAAGCTGCCGTATTTACAGACGCAGAAGCAGCAAAAGCATACGTTCTGGAACAAGGAACCCCAATAGTTATCAAAGCAGACGGACTCGCATCAGGCAAAGGAGTCACCGTTGCCACCACCGTCAAAATGGCTCACAGCGCTATCAACACCATTTTCCGAGGCGAATTCGGCACCGACAACATCCGAGTCGTCGTCGAAGAATTCTTAACAGGTCAAGAAGTCTCGATTCTCGCCCTCACCGACGGCATCACAGTGGAACCGTTGTTGCCGGCCCAAGACCACAAAGCTATCGGCGAAGGCGACAAGGGAGCCAACACCGGCGGTATGGGAGCCTACGCCCCAGCGCCCATGGTCACCCCGGAACTCATGGAAAGGATTCAAGAAGAAATTCTTGAACCCACCCTTACAGCACTGCAAAAACGCAAAATCGACTACCGGGGTGTACTCTACGCCGGTTTAATGATTACCCCCGACGGAGAACCCAAAGTCTTAGAATTCAACTGCCGTTTCGGAGATCCCGAAACTCAAGCAGTTTTGTCACTGCTGGAAACTCCTTTGGAAGATTTGGTGCTGGCGTGCTGTCAGCAGCGTCTCGGTGAATATTCTATTCGCTGGAAGTCGGGGGCCTCTGTCTGCGTAGTTTTGGCTTCTGGGGGCTATCCTGGAAGTTATCAAAAAGGCCAAGTGATTACAGGTATAGAGGAAGCTGAAGCCAAAGGAGCAGAAGTGTTTCACGCCGGCACCCAGTTAAAGCAGCAACAGTTAGTGAGCGACGGCGGCCGGGTTTTAGGTGTAACTGCGACGGGAGAAACTTTGGAACAAGCTATTTCCAAGGCTTATACAGCAGTTGATTGCATCCAATTTGAAGGCGTCTACTGCCGCCGGGACATCGGCCGCCGAGCCCTGGGTGATGAAAATTAGGAATTGCGACATCTGCCGCCATCCGAAAGCCAAGCAATCTCAATGTAGAAATGTAACAATGAAATTTGGTACCTATGCGATGGCGGTAGCGGACAAGTCCCAGCAAAAAATTCGATCGGGACCCAACTGAATTGATCTTGCTTTTAATATTGAACGGGTGAAGTGGTGAAATGCTGGCCATACTAAACAAAATCGGAGAAATTATTGCCCGCTGGTGGTCGGATTTTACCCTCCAGACCCGCCTGATGGCCGCTGCTACCCTCGTAGTATCGTTAATTATGAGCGGCCTGACATTCTGGGCGGTGAATACTATCCAGCAAGATGCCCGACTTAACGATACTCGCTACGGCCGCGACCTCGGCCTGCTATTGGCGGCAAATGTGGCGCCACTGATTGCCAAAAACGATCGCTCCGAAGTCGCTCGCTTTTCCCGCCAATTTTACAGCAGCACTTCTAGCGTCCGCTATATGCTTTACGCCGACGAAGCGGGGGATATTTTCCTGGGGATACCCTTTTCAGAATCCGAGGTGGAAACTTCCCTGACGCTGCGCCGCCAGATCAAACTTCCGGATAATTTTATCACCGATATTGAGGCGAGAAATTTAACTTCTTTGCCTTTGGTGCGGCAGCATTTGACGCCAGATGGAGAAGTTACCGATGTATTTGTGCCGTTAATTCATGAAGACAAATATTTGGGAGTTTTGGCGATCGGCATTAACCCAAATCCCGCAGCAGTTATCTCTTCAAATCTGACTAGGGATGTCACTTTAGCAGTATTTGTAACAATTTGGGTGATGGTAATTTTGGGGGCTGTATTTAATGCCCTGACAATTACTCAGCCGATCAAACAATTAGTTTTTGGGGTCAAAAACATTGCCAGCGGGAATTTTAAGCAGCGAGTTGACCTGCCTTTAGGGGGAGAATTGGGCGAGTTGATAGGCAGTTTTAATGAAATGGCCCAGAAACTCGAAAGCTATGAAGAACAAAATATTGAAGAGCTGACAGCGGAAAAAGCTAAGTTAGAAACTTTGGTTTCAACGATTGCTGATGGCGCGCTTTTATTAGACGCAAATTTGCAGGTGATTTTAGTTAATCCGACGGGGATGCGGATTTTTGGATGGGAAGGTAAAAATGCGCTCGGAGTAAATGTTCTAAATATTTTGCCTGCGGAAGTGCAGCAGGAGTTGGCTAGACCGTTGCAGGAAATAGCTGCAGGCGATCGCGACGGCGGCGAATTTCGCATCTCAATGAGCGAACCAGTTAACCGTACAATTCGGATTGTTTTAACTACTGTCATTCTGCACAAAGCGCCTGGTGCCGAACCGCTGTGCAGAAGCTGCATCCGCCATGAAGAAGATACCTGTACCGAGCCACAACGCCCGGTAGCTGTAGAGTGTACTTTCTACGAGCAAACCTCCAAGCATCAAGGTTCCGGAAATTACCGAGAAAGTCTCAAAGGCATTGCAATGACAGTGCAGGACATTACTCGCGAAGTAGAACTCAATGAGGCTAAAAGCAATTTTATCAGCAATGTTTCTCACGAATTGAGAACACCTTTATTTAATATCAAATCTTTTATCGAGACTCTCCACGAGTACGGAGAAGACCTTCTAGAAAGCGAGCGCAGGGAATTCCTAGAAATTGCCAATCGAGAAACCGATCGACTAACTCGTTTAGTTAACGACGTGTTAGACTTGTCGCGACTGGAATCCTGCCGAGTTTATCACTTGGAAGCTGTTGACCTCCCGCAAGCAGTCGAACAAACCCTGCGGACTTATCAGTTAAATGCTAAGGATAAAGGCATTGAATTAGAGCAAGAAGTTGACCCGTATTTGCCGCCTGCTTTAGGTCATTACGATTTGTTACTGCAAGTATTTGCAAATTTAGTAGGAAATGCCTTAAAATTTACTCAGTCCGGTGGCAAGGTGGCAATTCGAGCGTATTTGCTAGAACCGGAGGCGTCAACCCACAAAGACGGTCAATCCGTTAACCAAAACTTGTCACCGGATGCCAAACATTTTCCGGTAGTGCGGATCGAAATTTCTGATACTGGAATTGGCATAGATCCTGAAGACCAACAAGCAATCTTCGATCGCTTTTTCCGGGTAGAAAACCGAGTACACACTTTAGAAGGAACGGGATTAGGTCTTTCTATTGTCAGAAACATTATTGACAAGCACCACACTAAAATTAATTTAGTTAGCGAAGTTAATGTGGGTACGACTTTCTGGTTCGATTTGGCAGTTTACCAGCCCAAACAAACAGTAGAGATGGAAAATTCTTGGCCAGTGGAAGCCACTGTGGAGAGTGAAACAATTGCAAGTCATATTAAATGAGCCCATTTCATTAACCGTAAAACGCAATCAATTTTAAACGCCCAACTTCTTTAAGAAGTCCGGTATATGACTATTCTGTTTAAAGATTTTCCTAATAGATCTGACCAAAGGCTGACATCATCATTGTGGATTATCCTTAGCTGTTTTATCTAAGCTCAATTTGACCGATAAAACTACATACCAACACCAATAAGTACCAACCCCAAATAATCCCCCCTCCGTCAAATTAGTCATTAGCATAAATGTTAATAAATACAAAGGCAAACCTGACTCTGGAAAATTTCCTTTAACTAGGTACTTGATCCCTCTAAATATATTATTAAAAAATGACCCAATAAACAACAATAATCCGGCCCAACCCAGTTCGCAAAGTATATCAAGAAAACCATTGTGAGAGTGGGGTGGCACAAAACCAGTTTTAACTACTACAATTCCGTAAGCGGGATTTTCCAAGCCACGCCAAGACTGCCAAAATCCTTGCATCCCATAACCAAATATGGGATGATTTTGATTAATTCGATCAATAATTAAAGGCCAAAAATCGGTTCTACCGGTTAAAGTCATATCTTTTTTTAAACCATCCACAATAATAGCCTCTAAATTATTTAAAACCAAAATACTTATACCTATACTACCGACCAAAAACAAGATAAAGCAGAGAAAAGCCCATTTTACAGGTAATCTTTTTAAGAGGGCTAAATAACTCCACAAACTGATTAATACCACTGTCAAAATCCGACTAGCACCACTACAACCTTTTTGCAATCCTACTAAAGCAATTAAAACGATAAATAATGAGAAATATCGATACTTGTGCTCCTTAAAAGCATATAAAATCCATAAAGAAGCTGTATTAGCCATTTGAAAAGAAAAAGGGTTTTTATGACCTAAAACTCCTGTCCAACAACCGTCCGCTGCTGCATTTGTTTTCACAACTCCCCATAAAGCTAATAAACCAGTTAGCCATCTCAATAATCTATAAATTTCTAACCAACTATACACTTTCCCTACATAAATAGAAACCAGGGTTACTCCCCACATAGCAAAAATAGCCCGGAAAGTAATTTCAGGAGTTTGTGACCACAAGCCCGATAAAGTCATGATCAATAAAAATAATCCTAAAAAAATGTCTCCTGCTATCCATTTTATGCAGATAGAAACTGTTTTTTGGGTAGTTTTAGTTAAGCGGGGAAAAATCATTAATATCATTGCCCCATAAATCGAAATTTGAGCAATCATTGTTGGGGGTGTAGTTTCTAAGTTGTAGAAAACGTTAGGATGGAGTTTGGTAAATGGCATGGCCGTGATACCTGACCCACCAGTCATGGTAAAAAAAAGTATCCCCACAAAAATCTTTTCTAATGTGGCCGCCAATTTCGGATGGCGTGCGGCTAAAATATAAATAGTTACAAAAACGATAACCGTTAAACACAATAGCATCAACGCAAACATCGGCACCCTTAAAACATCTTTCATGGCTTTACCTCTATCATAATTTTTTTATTACCTATGAAATGGCTTACTCTCCCTGCTTTACAATTGCCACTGCTGGCGCTGGTACTCACTCTCTCCTACCCTCAAACTAACTTCGCTCAGTCGCCAGCCTCCGCAACAAGTATTAATACTGACTACTATCTAGGGGGTGGAGACAATATTAGAATTGATATCTACGATCTGCCCCAGCTTAGTGGGGAGTATCAAATTCCCGCTGGGGGAGCTATTCAAATCCCGATTATTGGTAGTGTTTCCCTTCAAGGATTGACTTTAGAACAGGCAGCCCAAGTTATCGCTAGAGCTTATGGTCAGGTCGTAAAAAGACCTTTAGTTACCATCAGCTTACAAGCTGCCCGCCCGCTTAATATTTGGTTATCGGGTGAAATAAGTCGGCCCGGCTCCTACTTATTACCCCTAGCTAATGGAGGTGGAACTAGACCATCAATTCAGTTTCCCACGCTTCCTCAAGCTTTAGAAAAAGCTGGGGGTATTCGAGCTAGCGCTGATATTCGACGAGTAATTGTGCGGCGTCGGCTCACGGCTAACAAAGAAATAACTATCACTTATAATCTGTGGGATTATTTACAAACTGGTCAGACCAGCCAAGATATCACGTTGCGAGATGGAGATCAAATATTGGTTCCCTCTCAAGAAACAATTAACTTAGTAGAAACAAATCAACTTAGTGAAGCTAATTTTTCTATACCTGCAGAGCAACCCCGTACTGTCTCTGTATTCGGAGAGGTGAAGCGTCCCGGTAGATATGTAGCCATTGGTGGTGATACCCAAAATGGTCAAAGAGCTAACGGACAGCCGACAATTATTCGGGCTCTACAACTAGCTGGTGGAATCACATCAATCGCCGATATTCGCCAAATCCAACTCCAACGTTATACTAGAAGTGGCAAACAACAAATTAGAACTATTAACCTCTGGCAATATTTGCAAGAACAAGATACCTCTCAAGATACTATACTACAAGAAGGGGATATCATCTTTGTGCCGACAGCGACGGCGATCGACCCTGGAGAAGTTTCTGTTCTAGCTAATGCTAGCTTTGCTCCGGGGACTGTGCAAGTAAGTGTTATCGGAGAAGTCAATACTCCGGGTGGACTCAAATTACCTCCTAATACTACCTTAAATCAAGCAATTATGAGTGCGGGGGGTTTCAGATCAAATCGCGCTAACTCTAGATATGTGGAACTGATTAGGCTGAATCCTAATGGCACTATATCGAGATCCCAAGTATCAATTAATTTGAATCAAGGAATCGACGCTCAAAATAACCCACTGATTCAAGATAATGACATAATTATAGTGGCACGTTCGAAGACTGCTCTCTTGGTAGATAACATTAACACTGTTCTCTCACCAGTTAGTAATATTATTGGTGGAATTCTCGTTCCCACCCGACTCATAGAGCTACTCAGACTATTCGGAAATTAGGAATTAAATAACATAACATTTTTGCTATGGATAAAAAACAGTTGTCTTCCCTCAAGAACGATCTTAATGGTCAATATTTTTCTGTTCCCTCCGCTAATTACCTAGCTAGTACCCCAGCAGAGGATGACCAAGTTCTTGATATGAATTGGGTACTGGCTGTCCTCAAACGGCGCCTTCTAGTGATGGGGATAGTAGCTGCCAGCATAGCTACTTTAAGCGGTACTTTCGTGCTCAGGGCTGCCAAACAATCTATTACTGAGTATGAAGGAAAATTTACAGTTTTAACAGAACCCATTACCGCTGACGATCGGCTATCAAAGCTCTTAGTCCAAGCTCAAAATAACAGTTTAGGCATCACAGACTTGAACAAAATTAAATCATCAGTGGAAGAAGGTTCTTCGGTGGATTATCAAAGTTTATCGCGGGTTTTAAAAAGCCCAGAAGTTTTATTACCGTTAGTTAATAAGTTGCAAACAAAATATCCAAATTTTGACTATAAAAATCTCAATAACCGCTTGAGTATCCAACGTATTACTTTCTTGCGAGATGGGAAGCAGGGTGGTACTAAACTCCTAGATATTAGCTACCGCGATCGAGACCCCAAACGCATCAAATATGTGCTGGATGAAACTGCCAAATATTACCTAGAATATATGGGCAAAGAGCGTTTAAAAGTTAGCAAACAAAGTAGTGATTTTATCGCTCGACAAATGCCACTCCTCCAGCAGAGAGTAGATAAATTGCAACAAGAATTACAAATGTTAAGGATTCAGTATAACTTTAACCAACCAGAACTACGCAGCCGCAGCCTATCAGATCAGCTAGATATTTTAACTAATCGTCGCCTAGAAGTGCAAGGACAACTGGTAGAAAGTAGGCTTCAATATGAAAGCTACAAAAAAAGAGCGTTAACAGGCGATAATCGTTGGATTGTTGATATTAGCCCCAAATCTTATGAAAATTTAATTAGCAAAGTAAATGAAATAGAGTCGCAATTAGCTTTAAGCTCTACTCAATTTTATGAAAATAGCCTTCCCATTCAATCTTTGCGGGAAAAGCAGCAAAGTTTGCGTTATTTGATGAAAAAAGAAGCTGATACTGTCCTTTTGCAGATGCAGTCACAACTAAAACAGTTGGAAGCTCGCGAGCGATTGATAACTAATAACCAAAATTTACTGCAAGCAAAAATCACTCAAATGCCCCAAGCTCAACATCGCTATGATGACATACAATTAAAACTAGAACTAGCTAAAGATACTCTCAAAATGTTCATGGAAAAACAAAAAACTTTACAACTAGATGCGGGTCAAATTGATGGATATTGGCAAATTATATCTAAACCACAGTTAGTCACAAACGAAAATGGTGAGCTTAACCCAGTTACACAAAAACAAACCCGCCGTCACCTAGCGATCGCACTCGTTATTAGCACTTTACTAGGCATTGCTATAGGTTTCTTAGTAGAAGTTTTAAATACTGTTTTCCATACTCCAGAAGAAATTAAGTCAGCAACTAAACGCCCTCTTTTGGGAGTCATTCCGATCGCCAAAGCGATGAGAATTAAATCTCGTAGAGGTGAAAGGGTTCCCGCTCAATTCACTAGCGTAAGTTCAAATACTAAGAGTGCAAGCTTAAAACGAATAATAGTTTCAAATTACAAAGATTTTCCTGTGATCGAAGCATTTCACTACTTATACACAAATATTCAATTATTAAATGCGGAACACCCAATTAGTTCTTTAACCATCACTTCTACCGTTAAAGGTGAGGGTAAGTCAACTGTAGCACTGTATTTAGCTAAAACTGCTTCTGCGGTTGGTAAACGAGTATTGTTAGTGGATGCTAATATGCGTTTGCCTCAACTGCACACATACCTTAGCTTATCGAATATTAAAGGTTTAAGTAATGTTTTAAGTTCGGATTTAAGTTTGAATGAGGCTATTCAGCGATTACCCGACGATGACAATCTTTTTGTCCTCACTGCGGGTACTATTCCCCCCGATCCAATTAAATTACTGTCTTCGAGAAAGATGCACTATTTAATGGAACAATTCCTAGCCTTATTTGATTTAGTCATTTACGATACCCCACCTTTAATAGGTTTAGCAGACGGTCATTTACTCGCTTCTCAAACTGATGGTACAGTGCTGATAGTAAAACTAGAAAAAACAGATCGCGGTCTGGTAAACACAGCTTTAGAACAACTAAATGTAGCCGATTTTAAAGTATTGGGAGTAGTAGCTAATGGGGTTAAATAACGAACGCTAAAATTGAGTTAGGTAGCCAACAGAAGAAGTAAGACTATTTTGAATTTTTAATTGGCGATAGGTATTAATATCTTTTGCGGTGGCATCGGAATTCTGACGGGGTGACAACACCCTCAAAAGCCCTAGCTGACGGGGTTTTGACCGATTTATGGTAAAAAAAGATGGGGTCAGTATTGTTCAGAAGCCCCATCAGTTAAAAATGTTACCTCTATTTTACTAAATTTGTTTGCAACGGCAGCTCAAAAACGCCGAATACTTGACTCTGACAATTTTAGTTTTTCTGCTCCAAACCCATAAACAAGTAAGTATTGAGTTATTGGCAACATTGATGCCATACCCCATCATGTTTGAGAGTAGACGACGTTCTATTCAACGATTCCTTAAGCGGACGTAACTCAATATAGAAAAGCTTTGGTTTCCTCTGATTAAATATATTTGGTTCACTCAATTTAAAAAGAAACAAGAGTTGAAGGTCGCCATTGATAGAACGCAGTGGCGAGATAAAAATGTGTCTATGATTAGCCTGATTTGGGACAAGAGACCTTTAGCATTGTACTGGGAGATATTGGCCAAGCGAGGCTGTAGCAACCTCCGAGAATAACAAAGCTTAATCTCCCCTATTCTTGGTCTGCTAAAAAAATATAAATTTGTGCTTTTAGGAGATGCGTAAATTTGGGAGTGTTAAGCTGGCAATTTGGCTGTGTGAAAAGAATATCAAGTTTGTTTTAAGAATAAAACAGGGACGATATATTCAAGAACAAGGAAAGGAATTTAAGCGGTTGAGCGAGTGTGGTTTAGTACCAGGTACGAGCTTTTATTTGCCTGGAGTTAAAGTCACAAAACAGCAAGAACTGACGGGGTGACAACCCCGTCAAAAGCCTTACGTATGGCGGTTTGAGACGTTTTGTGGTCAAAAAAAATGGGCGACGGTTCTCAACAACCCCCATAATAGTTAAAATGCTTCCTTTATTTTACCAAAATTGCTTGTCAAGTCAACTCAAAAAAACTGAATACTTAACTC
>NZ_JAUBQS010000013.1:0-138699 GCF_036701355.1 Microcoleus sp. Pol12B3 | reverse complement strand
ACTCCAACCCTTATGGGCTTACCCTATCGCTGCTAGCCATCCCCCCTTTTCAGGTTTCGGCTAAACGAATCGCACCTTACCTACTTAATTTAACTGGGGCGGTTTGGCGAGCGATAAAATGGTTTTTTCACCACACTAGCCGGATAGTTTTTCCCGCGAATTTCGATTTCTAATTGCTGACCGATTTTCGCTAATTTTGCTGGAACAACCGCGAGGGCTACTGCCCGATTCAAAGTAGGCGATAATGTACCGCTAGTAACTTCTCCTACTGTTTCGCCTTCAAATATTACCGGGTAGCCGTGGCGTGCAATGTGCCGCCCCTGCATTTCTAGCCCTACCAACCTCTTTGATACTCCACTCGCTTTCTGCTGTTCCAAAACCTCGCGTCCAATAAAATCACCTTTGCTATCGAGGTGAACTACCCAACCCAATCCAGCCTCTAAAGGCGTGATATTGTCGTCGATATCTTGACCGTAAAGAGCCATTGCTGCTTCTAAACGCAAAGTATCTCTCGCGCCCAATCCGCAGGGAACAACGCCAGCAGCTAACAATTTTTGCCACAGTTCTTTTCCTACTTCGGCATCCACCATGATTTCAAACCCATCTTCGCCGGTGTAACCTGTTCTGGCGATAAAACTCGGCTGTCCCAACAGATTTATTTCTAAGTGACCGAAAGCTTTAATTGGTGCGAGGCTGTCTTCCACAAAAGGCTGGATATAGTTAACAGCTTCGGGCCCTTGAATTGCAATTAAAATTTTATCTTCGGAGAGGTCTGTAAAACTGAGTTCGCTCAATTCTAAGTGAGTAGCGATCCATGCTTTGTCGGCGAGGCGAGTGGCGGCGTTGACAATGATTACTGCACGTTCTTCGCTAGTGATAGGGTCGGGTTCTTGGCAGTAGAAAATAATGTCGTCTAAGATGCAGCCTTTGGCATTTAGCAAGACTGTATATTGAGCTTGACCGGGTTGCAAGCGACTCAAGTCTGAGGGTACTAAGGGTTGAAATTTTTCTCTTACTTGTTTCCCTGTCAAACAGAATTTTCCCATGTGGGAAATGTCGAACATTCCTGCTTGCTGGCGTACTGCTTGGTGTTCGCTGCTGATGCCTGCGTACTGCACCGCCATCTCCCACCCGGAAAAGGGTACCATCCGGGCTTTGAGTTCTAATGATAGGTCGTACAGAGGCGTGCGGGCAAGTTGGCTCGGACTCTCTGGATTGCTGGATTCAGTTGACTTTGCCACAGGTAGCGCTTTGGTTGCGGGTAGACTGTTTTGATTTTACGGGAAAATTGGTTTTCGCGGTGTGTAGCCCGATCAAATTTAACGACACGCCTATGCTGTTTAGGTACAAGTCGCGATCGAATTTAAGCACGCGGTGGTAATGTTTCGGTACAAATTAGGACACAGCAGTGATGTATCCCTAATCTTGATTAATGGAGAATAGCGGGCTCGAACCGCTGACCCCTACAATGCCATTGTAGTGCTCTACCAACTGAGCTAATTCCCCTTTCTTTTCGCGCTCTCAATCATGCCTTAACTGACCAATATTTGTCAAGCTTTTTGGAGAAATTAGTTTTGAGCCTTCGGCTAGCAAGGCTTTCGGCTTTTTTTTCACAAAACTCTCCTCGCTTCTGGACAAGGGTCAATCGCCTACTATCATTTAGTAAGTGTGTTGGGATATTTCAGTTAAATGGCTCAAACAAGACCCCATGAGAAAGTAGACGACTAGCAGGGCGGCGGCTGAGACCGCAACTAGAGCACCTGCTAGCATTAGTGAAAATTCCCGTTGCGCGATCGCCTCTTGCATTAAGTGCAAAGACCAGGCAACGAGGGCAACGTCAATTATTAAAATAGAAATCAGCATAAGTTACGATTTGTAACAGCTCACCTATTGTAACAAAACTTTTCGCTCCGTGCAGATAAGCTCAGGCGTATTTAACTTTTGCTGTAAAACCCTGAGGGAGCAGGGGAAAGCTAGTGAGAAAAACTTATAGCTTTTATTGATAATTACAATATGCAAAGTAAATGAGAGCTAGCTCAGCTTTAGAGGTGGCGTTTTTGACTGTTGAGCGATCGATTAAGAGCCCGATAGCTGCGCTTTACACGCTTTTTTGAGGGGTCAGGGTGCGATCGGCCTTGGAGTATAAGTGATGTGATAGCAATTTTTGTAAATAGAAAAGAAAGTGCGATCGCAACTTTTGTTCTAGCCAAGCGCAAATCATCAGAAATTGTTGAGTATGTGAAGATTAAAAAAGGGGCAACTCGCGTCGCCCCTCATCTATTTAACCAACTGCAAAATTACACTTCCACAGCAATCTTTTGTTCCGAAGCCTCCGGCGAATTCGCTTCACTCGGCGGCACAACTTGCCAGAACTTAGGCAAATATTCCGACCAATTTGCTAAAATCTTCTCAGCTTTCTTGCTACCGGTTCGATCGCGCTGAGCCTCAATCAACTCCTTCAATTGCGCCTCCCCAGCAGCCGTACAAACGCGCTGCATCTTCACAATCTCCCCGTTGACGTGAGCCGGGAAAGTCCCATCTTCATCGAGGAAATAAGCCAAGCCACCAGTCATTCCAGCGCCGACGTTGCGGCCGACTTTTCCTAACACGACAATTACGCCGCCCGTCATGTACTCGCAGCAGTGATCGCCCGCACCTTCAATGACTGATTTCGCCATTGAGTTACGCACCGCAAACCGTTCGCCAGCTTTACCCGCAGCCAACAGAGTTCCCCCCGTCGCACCGTACAAACAAGTGTTGCCGACGATCGCATTTTCGGAAGCATCGTAAGTCGCACCAGCCGGCGGTGCGATCGCGATTTCGCCACCGTGCATCCCTTTACCAACATAGTCATTGGCTTGGCCTGACAGTACCAGCGTCATCCCCGGCAAATTGAACGCGCCGAAGCTTTGGCCCGCGCTACCAGTGAAGTTGAGGGTGATTTGACCGCTAAAGCCCGTGTTGCCGTGTTGCTGTGCGATCGCACCTGCCAAACGCGCTCCCACAGTGCGATCGGTATTCACCAATTTTACACTCTTGCTAACAGTGCCGTGATTGGCGATCGCACTTTGAATCTCCGCATCCGCGAGCAAATCGTCGTCTAACACAGGCCCGTTGGTGTGTACGTCGCCGTGAATCAAGAAAGATCGATCGCTCTTAGTATCCGGTAACTTGGTCAAACAATCCAAATTAATTGCTTGAGTTTTAGTTAGTTTCACCCCATCGCGCATTTTCAACAAATCCGCGCGGCCGATGATATCTGCGATCGACTTATAACCCAATTTCGCCAGCAAACTCCGCACTTCTTGTGCTACGAAATAGAAGAAATTAACAACGTGTTCCGGCGTTCCGGGGAACCGTTTCCGCAAGTGTTCTTGTTGAGTTGTCACCCCCACCGGACAACTATTCATGTGGCAAACGCGAGCCATAATGCAGCCTTCTGCAATCATTGCCACCGTGCCGAAACCGTACTCTTCGCCGCCCATCAAAGCGCCTACAATCACGTCCCAGCCGCTTTTAAAGCCACCGTCAACGCGCAGCAAAACTCGATCGCGCAATTTATTTTCCATCAGCACCCGGTGAACTTCGGTCAACCCGAGTTCCCACGGAGAACCTGCGTGCTTAATCGAACTCAGTGGCGAAGCACCGGTGCCGCCATCGTGGCCGGAAATTTGAATCACATCAGCATTGGCCTTGGCGACACCAGCCGCTACAGTCCCGATGCCGACTTCCGACACCAACTTCACCGAAACTCCTGCTTTCGGATTGATTTGGTGCAAGTCAAAAATCAACTGCGCCAAATCCTCGATCGAATAAATATCGTGGTGAGGAGGAGGCGAAATCAGCGTGACACCCGGTTTCGATCGGCGCAAATAAGCAATGTACTCGCTCACTTTCGCCCCTGGCAATTGACCGCCTTCACCCGGTTTCGCACCTTGTGCGATTTTAATTTCGATTTGTTCGGCGTTCATCAGGTACTCAGGAGTCACCCCGAAGCGTCCCGAAGCTACTTGTTTGATGGATGAAGAAGCTGTATCGCCGTTCTGCAAACCTTTTAAGTGAGGTAGCGTTTGTGAGAAACCGCTCTCGCTCACATCGTTTAGCACTTTGTAGCGCACCGGGTCTTCGCCGCCTTCGCCGGAGTTCGATTTACCGCCGATACGGTTCATGGCAATCGCTAGCGTTTCGTGGGCTTCCGGGGACAAAGCGCCGAGAGACATTCCGCCCGTGGCGAAGCGTTTGACAATATCTGCTACAGATTCTACGTCTTCAATGGGAATGGAAGGACGATCGCTCTGGAAATCCAGCAAATCCCGCAAAGCCGTTACCGGGCGATTTTCGAGCTGTTTCTTGTAAACCTCGTAATGGTCGTAGGCACTTTCACCATTTTTGTCACCAATTGGTGTCATTTTTGGTTCTGCCCCGTTGCCATTACTGTTAGTTTGAGCCTTAAAAGTAGTCACAGCCTTGTGCAAAGCCTTCGCCATTTCCGGGCTGTTCATGTGATATTCACCGCCCCGGCGGTACTGCACGAAGCCGTAATTTTCCAGCTTTTTGAGGTGCAATTCTGGGAAAGCCTGACTGTGGAAAGACATTACCTCGTTAGCCAGTTCCGCCACACTCAAACCGCCGATGCGGGAAACAGTGCCTTTGAAACCCAAATCGAGCAAATCACCGCCAATGCCGATCGCCTCAAAGATTTGCGCCCCCTGATAGCTAGCCAGCAGTGAAATCCCCATTTTCGACATGATCTTCAGCAAGCCGTTTTCCACCGCTGTGCGGTATCTAGCTTGAGCCTGCGTCACGGTAATATTGGGAATTTTGCCGTGCTGCATCAAGTTTTGAGTCTTGGTGTCAGACCACCAGGCGCGCACGCTTTCCAAGGCCAGGTAAGGACAAATAGCGATCGCACCGTAACCGATCAAACAAGCGAAGTGGTGAGTGCTCCAACACTGGGCGGTATCGACAACTAGGGAAGTTTGCATCCGCAGGCCGACGCTAATTAAGTGGTGGTGAACCGCGCCAACTGCCAGGAATGGCGGAATATAAGTGAATTCTGCACTCAATCCCACAGAAGAGCCATCGCCTTCTTTTTTCAAAAGTCGATCGCTCAAAATCAGAATTCTCGAACCCTCGCGCACCGCTTGAGCCGCCTCTTGACAAAGTTGCTCGACTGCTGTGTTCAAACCGCTAGGCCCGGCGGCAATTTTGTAAAGCGTTGACAATTCGGTAGCTAGGAAAGACTTTTGGTCTTTCAAGACAGACAGTTCAGCGTCGTTGAGTACGGGGGAATCAATTTTCAGCCGCTTGGCATTTTCCGGCACTGCTTGCAGCAAATTGCCCCGCAGGCCGACATTCATCGTCAGCGACATCACCATCCCCTCGCGCAGGGGGTCGATCGGCGGATTTGTCACTTGAGCGAACCGCTGTTTGAAATAGTTGTACAGCAACTGAGGCTTTTCTGACAACACAGCCAAGGGAACGTCGTCGCCCATGCAGAAAGTAGGTTCTTTCCCAGAACTGGCCATCTCGACGATCACCATGTCCAAATCTTCGGCTGTATAACCGAAAGCTGTTTGGGTTGCTAACAGCGTTTGCGAGTCGAGCGTTGGGGTTTCGGCAAAAGGCTGCGGTTCCAAGGTTTCGCGGTGTTTTTGCAGCCATTCGCCGTAGGGGTGCCGCTTAGCAATTCGCTGTTTGAGTTGCCAATTTTTGAGAATTTCTTGAGTTTGCAGGTCAACTGCAATCATTTGTCCTGGCCCCAAACGGCCTTTTTCGACAATATCTGCTTCGGGAATATCGACAACTCCGGCTTCGGAAGCAACAATTACCAAACCGTCTTTAGTAATGCAGTAGCGCGCCGGCCGCAAACCGTTGCGATCGAGCGTAGCACCTACTTGTTTCCCGTCGCTGAACACCAGCAGTGCGGGGCCGTCCCAAGGTTCTTGAAGGCCGCTGTAATATTCGTAAAAATCGACAATTTCTGGATAAGGAGCCAAATCCGGCTGATTTTTGTAAGCTTCGGGAACCAGAATTGTCAGGGATTCCAGGGGGGTGCGGCCGGAGTGTACCAACAACTCCATCACGTTGTCCAAGTTTGCCGAATCGCTGCTTTCGGGGTTGACAATTGGGTTAAACGTGTCGATATCAGCTTGACTCCAATTCGGGTGAGCTAAATTCGCTTGCCGCGCTTTCATCCAGGTAATATTGCCCAACAGCGTGTTAATTTCCCCGTTGTGTCCCAGCAAGCGCATGGGCTGGGCTAAGTGCCAGCGGGGCATGGTATTGGTGCTGAAGCGCCGGTGATAGACGGCAAAGGAGCTTTTATAAGCGGGATTTTTCAGGTCTGGGTAAAATTCTGCTAGTACGGCCGATCGCACCATGCCTTTATAGACGATCGTGCGGCAGGAGAAAGAGCAAGTATAAAAGTCTTCGCGGGTGAAGTTGGGCCGATTTGACAGCGCGTGTCCGATCGTGCGGCGCGCCAGAAATAGGTGTCTGTCGAGTTCGTCTCCGGCTAATTGCGGTGAACTGACAATTACTTGTTCGATTTTAGGTTGATTTTCTAGCGCTTGCTCGCCCAAAACCGACGGTACAATGGGAACTTTGCGCCATCCCACAACTGTCAGCCCGCGATCGGTCAGAACTTCCTCAACCACCTGTCGCGCTATATTCGCTTGACTTTCATCTTGAGACAGGAAAAGCATTCCCACGCCGCAGTTTTCCCGCGCCGGAGGCACAATTCCCTGTTCGGCAAACCAAGCATCGAGCAATTCCCAAGGAATCGCGGTCATCAAACCCGCACCGTCGCCGGAATCTTGGTCGGCGCTGCAACCGCCGCGGTGTTCCAGACAAGTTAAGGCTGGCAGAGCTTTTTGAATTAAGGAGTGAGTAGCTGCACCGTTTTGATTGGCAATAAAACCCACACCGCAGGCATCTCTTTCTTCCACTAACCAGCTTTGGCCGGCATAAGGAGTTCCTCGCTCAGTCTGATGCACGTTTCTATTTCTGTTTGGATCGATCGTGTTACCCATGTTGATTGAATGTTATTTCCGTGATTGTGTGGTGGATGCGTTTTTATAGCTCGGAGAGAGAAGGCTGCCGAGCGGTGGGAGCCTAGTAAACTTTAAGACAGCACATTGGAAGCTGATTTGATTAAAAATTTACGTCTATGCGGCCTGTACTTAGCACTTAAACCCTGTTTGCAGATTTTAAATTATCTCGCTAGCATCCTCTCGGAGATGTCTCCTAGAATACCCGGCTGTTAAAAAGCAGTGATTCTTGGAGAAATTGCCACCATGCGACTAGATACATTGCAGCCGATTCCCTACGGGATAGCTGCGCTTCACGAGTGTTTTGGGTGGGTTTTTCCTGAGTTCGCAAGGGTAGCCTTGCGGACTCAGGTAGATAGTAACTTTAGCGTTATTTTGCTTGCTGCGCTGTTGAGTTGCTTTCGTCAGCGCCCGCAGACACAAAAGCCACCTGCCCGCTCAGTCGGTAGGTGCAATGTAGGAGCGCGGTTCACAACTGGTGAAACCTGTCTTATTGTGAAGTCAACTCTCAAGCCGCGAACATCAAGTTTATCAAAAAATTGATAAAATTTCACCCATTACAGTCAGAGTTTGTGTGCAAGTCTTGTCAGCGATCATCCAGAACCCACGCTAAGATGCCTAGCCGAAAAAGGTTGACAGTTATCCATAACTCTAATTTATATTTTCCCCCGCAAAGTTTTGTCAGTCATCAATGCAGGCTATTTCCAGGATTTCTCACACATTAGGAGCATCTGGTAGAGCCGGCGCCACTTTTTTGACCACGCCCCCAAATGGATACTTGCTTGCTGACAGGATTCGGGGAGAGGCAAAAATTTTAGACTACTGTTCAAGCTGCCAGATTCATTGAAGTAAATCTCAAATCTCAAACTCAACTCGACTAACGCTCACAACCTTGTCATTGGTAATTTTGTTTAGCTCAACCGTGAGCGTTTTTACAGATTTGATTGGCATGGGGAATATTTCATGCCTATCTTTTATAAAAGAAAGCCATTTAGCGGAAATCGTAAGAGTGGTAAAATGTGCCGATGGTTATTACGCTCAATTCTGCATACAGGTAGACCTAGATTCACTTATATAAATCCTGGTAATCATATTACATTAAAAATAGAAATTCAAATAAGTTGACAATGATTAAAATGGCAGATAACTTGAGAATTCAATCTGTTCTCCTAACGAAGAGGTTAGATTAAATCAAGCCTGCCAACTTTTATTTTTGGGTGTTAATGACTCAGCAAATAGGCCAAAAGCTAAAGTTACTTTAGGTTGGCGCGATCTCAAAATAATAAGTAGACAACCTAAAGCACCCCAAATATTAAGTCTTGTTTGAAAAATCGCTTTTTTATAATTTAAGCTAGAAAGTAGCTTAAACTAAATATAGTTAATCAATAGCACAGCCGATAGAGGGAAAATAGTAGATATTAACTCTAAAAAGCTTCAGCTAGACAGAAGCAGTAGGAATACGTAGATATGGCTAGCATAACAAATATTTTTCGAGGATATGAGATTAACGAGCAAATATACGCAGGCAATCGAACTCTAGTTTATCGTGGCCGTCGGTCTTCTGATCAGCAGCCCGTAGTTATCAAACTGCTGCGAAATAACTTTCCCCGCTTCCACGAACTGGTTCACTTCCGCAATCAGTTTGTCATTACTAAAAACTTAGAGATCCCTGGCACTGTCAAGGCATACAGCCTGGAGACTTACCATAACCACTATGGTCTGGTAATGGAAGACTTTGGCGGAATTTCCTTAAGTAGCTACCTGGCTAGTCTGGTGTTCGCCAGCAGGGAACCTCTGGAAGGGTTGCCCATTAACGAGTTTCTTCCCATTGCAATTCAAATTGCCAACTCGCTTGACGGACTTTATCGCCACCACATCATCCATAAAGACCTCAAACCTGCCAACATTCTAATTAACCCTGTCAGCAAACAAGTTAAGCTGATTGACTTCAGCATCGCTTCCCTGTTGCCGCGCCAAACTCAAGAAATTCAAAACCCCAACCTCCTCGAAGGCACTTTACCTTACATATCTCCAGAACAAACTGGGCGAATGAACCGAGGCATTGACTACCGCACGGATTTCTACTCTCTGGGAGTCACATTCTACGAACTGCTGACGAGACAGTTGCCTTTCCAAAGCGAAGATCCGATAGAGTTAGTACACTGTCACCTTGCCAAGCAGCCTCTTCCAATCCATCACCTTAACAAAAGCGTTCCATTGGTGCTGTCTGAAATTGTGAGCAAACTGATGGCGAAGAATGCTGAAGATAGGTATCAAAGTGCTCTAGGACTCAAGTTTGATTTGGAAAATTGTTTGTACCAGTGGCAACAAACTGGAGAAATTGCCTCTTTTAAACTAGGCCAGCGAGATTTGTGCGATCGCTTCATCATTCCCGAAAAATTATATGGTAGAGAGAACGAAGTATTCTCCCTACTAGCAGCCTTCGATCGCGTTAGTGCAGGAAGTGCCGAAATGATGCTGGTGGCTGGCTTCTCAGGCATTGGCAAAACCGCTGTCGTCAACGAAGTTCACAAACCGATTGTCGCAGCTAGAGGCTACTTCATTAAAGGCAAATTCGACCAATTTGGACGCAGCCAACCATTCTCAGCTTTTGTACAAGCTTTTCGCGATTTAATAAACCAATTGCTGAGCGAAACAGATGCTAAAGTTGAACAGTGGAAGACTCAAATCCTGTCAGTATTGGGCCAGAATGCTCAGGTAATCGTTGAGGTAATTCCCGAATTAGAGCGGATTATCGGCGAGCAACCACCGACACCAGAACTTTCGGGCAGTGCTGCCCAAAATCGCTTCAATCGGTTATTAGAGAACTTCATTCAACTCTTCACCACCAAAGAACATCCCCTCGTCATCTTCTTAGACGACTTGCAATGGGCCGACTCAGCCTCATTGAACTTGATTAAACTTCTGACGAGCGATCGGCGCTATCTCTTATTAATTGGAGCGTATCGAGATAACGAAGTCAGTCCCGTACACCCTTTAGTGCTGACATTATCCGACATTCAACAAACCGGAGCTACGATAAACACCATTAGCCTCGCGCCCCTCGATTGCTTCAATTTGAATTGTTTGATTGCCGATACTTTAGTTTGTTCTAGAGCGTTGGCTATGCCCTTAACCGAACTGGTCGATCAAAAAACCCAAGGCAATCCATTTTTCAGCACACAATTCCTCAAATCTTTGCATGAAGATGGGTTAATTACATTTAATTTTGACGAGCGGTATTGGCAGTGCGATCTCGCCACAGTGCGAACCTTAGCCCTGACAGATGATGTTGTAGAGTTCATGGCGCTTCAATTGCAAAAGTTGCCATCCCAGACTCAAGAAGTTTTAAAGTTAGCTGCCTGCATTGGCAACGAATTCGATTTAGCAACGCTGGTGGTAGTTTGTGAAAAATCTGCTTCAGATACAGCAGCCAACTTGTGGCCTGCTTTGCAAGCAGGGTTGATTCTCCCACTAACTGAAGTTTATAAATTTTTCACTTCAGAGGAGTTGGAATTCAGAAATCAGAATTCAGAGGGAGAAAACAATACTTCTGACTCGTGGTTCCAGAATCCCGACTCCTGTAATTACAAGTTTTTGCACGACCGCGTACAGCAAGCAGGTTACGTTTTGATTCCAGAATCCCAGAAACAATCCACTCACCTCAATATTGGTCAACTTTTGTTGATTAATACTCCAACAACAGAAAGGGAAGAGAAAGTTTTTAATATAGTTAACCAGTTGAATTATGGTGTTGATTTAATTACCGAGCCAACCGAGCGTTACCAACTGGCTGAGTTGAATTTGATCGCGGGACGCAAGGCGAAGACTGCTACTGCTTATGCTGCTGCACGCAAATATTTAAGTTTTGGCAGGCAAATCCTAGCTCCCGATAGCTGGCAAACTCACTATGAAACAGCCCTCGATCTGCACGTATTAGCGGCAGAAACCGCATACCTGAGCTATGATTTTCATGACATGGAGCAATTAGCAGCTTTAGTTCTACACAATGCCAGAACGCTGCTGGATAAGGTGAAAGTTTATGAAATCGAGCTTTCTGCTTGTACGGCGCAAGTCAAACCTAAACAAGCCGTTGAAATGGGGTTAGCAGTTCTCAAACTCTTGGGAATCTGCTTCCCAGAAAATCCAACTCCGGCAGATATTCAGCAGCGACTAGAACAAACCGCGTCACTTTTTGCGGGTAAAAAAATCGCGGAGTTTATTGATTTGCCAGAAATGGAAAATCTCCAAAATCAAGCAGCATTGCGGATTCTCTCAGGTTTAGTTTCTCCAGCCTACATCACGGCTCCACTTCTCCTGCCACTGGTTATTGTGGAAATGGTGCATTTGTCGGTTAGTTATGGAAATGCTCCCTTATCTGCTTTTGCTTACGGCTTGTATGGATTGGTATTAAGCGGTGTAGTTCAAGATATTGAAAGAGGGTTTGAATTTGGGCAATTGGCGTTAAATATTGTTGATTTATTTAATGCTAATTACCTCAAAACCAAAGTATATTATACAGTCGGCGTTCACATCATACATGGTAAACATCATGTTAAAGAAACCATCCCTCTTTTAAAAGAGGGTTACGCCAGAGGACTGGAAACCGGAGAGCTAGAATTAGGATATTCAGCCAAAGAAATCTCTCAATATTCATATTTAATCGGTCGGGAAATTGCCGGACTAGAAGAGGAGGTAGCGACCTACTGCAATGCGCTGGTTGAATTCAAACAAGAAGTAGCGTTAAATTATACCCAAATCGTTCATCAGGCTTTATTAAACCTGCTGGGGCGATCGGAAAATCCCTGTCAATTTGTGGGAGATGCCTACAATGAAGAAAAAATGCTCCCATTTCACATCCAAGCAAACGATCGCAACGGACTCCACTATTTGTACTTCCATAAACTGCTTGTGTGTTACCTGTTTGGAGAAACCGAGCAAGCTTTAGAAAATGCTCGGCAAGCCGAACAGTATTTAGACGCGGTGACAGGTATGCTCAATGTGCCGATGTTCTACTTTTATGACTCTCTAGCACGGCTGGGCGTTTGTACCGATGTGGCTTCCTCCGAAGAGAAACAAGAACATCTGCAAAAAGTAAAAAGCAACCAAGAAACCCTTCATAAATGGGCACATCACGCCCCCATGAATTTCTCTCACAAATGTTACCTAGTGGAAGCCGAACTCTTCCGAGTGCTGGGTGAAAATGTGCAGGCGATGGAAAGTTACGATCGCGCCATTGTTCTTGCTAAAGAAAACGATTATCTCAACGAAGAAGCTCTGGCGAATGAATTGGCTGCTAAATTCTATCTGGCATGGGGGAAAGAAAAACTTGGCCAGGTATATCTAATAGATGCGTACTATGCTTATGCTCGTTGGGGAGCGAAAGCAAAAATCGAGGCTCTAGAGCAACACTATCCCGAACTTCTGGCTCCTATCTTCAAACAGGAGAATGCTGGTTCGTTCGAGAAAGGTACTACTTCCTATGAGAATTCATTAATTTCTAGTCATCGCCAAACAATTGCTGGAAGTACGAGTACCACAGTAATAGATTTACCAACAGTTATCAAAGCTTATCAAGCTTTGTCTAGCGAAATTAAGCTGGAACAATTGCTCACTACCCTTATGGAAGTAGCGATTCAGAATGCAGGCGCTCAAACAGGAGTATTAATTTTGAAAGAAGAGGACAACTGGACAATCGCCGTCCACTGTAGCGATCGCCAAGGTTGTCTTCTGCAAGAAACTATTGGGATTGAGGAGAGCGAATCAATTCCCCTGACTGTGATTAATTACGTCAAACGCACCCAGAAAACCCTAGTTTTCGATGATGTCAAGACTGAATTAATATTTACTTCTGACCCCTATATCAAGCAGCATCAACCTAAGAGCATCCTCTGTACTCCGATTATCCATCAAGGCAAAATGATGGCAATTCTGTATTTGGAAAATAATCTGACGACAGGGGCCTTCACTGGCGATCGCGTCGCCCTCCTCAACATTCTCTGCTCCCAAGCAGCCATCTCGCTGGAAAACGCCCGACTGTATCAACAATCTCAACAACTTTATCAACAATCTCAGGATTATGCGCAAAAACTGGAGCAGTCTATCCAGGATCTCAAACAGATGCAACTGCAATTGGTGCAGGGGGAAAAGATGTCTGCTCTCGGAAATTTAGTCGCAGGGGTAGCCCACGAAATTAACAATCCCGTAGGCTTTATCGCGGGTAACTTGCAACCTGCTCAAGAATACGTGGGGGATTTATTCAATTTGATTGATTTGTATCAAGAAAAATTTCCCAATCCGGGAGGGGAAATTGAAACAGAAATTGAGGATATAGACTTGGAGTATTTGCGAGAAGATTTGCCCAAATTGATTAGCTCGATGAAGGAGGGAGTCGAGCGTATTCGCAATATCAGTACGAGTTTGAGAACGTTTTCTAGGGCTGATAGCGATCGACCAGTTTCTTTCAATATTCACGATGGGATCGAAAGCACTCTGCTAATTCTCAAGCACCGTTTAAAAGCCAGCGAGTTCCGCCCTGCCATTGAAGTTGTGAAAGAGTATGGTAACTTGCCCCTAGTGAAATGCTTTCCCGGACAGTTGAACCAGGTATTTATGAACATACTGGCTAATGCCATTGACGCTCTGGAGGAGTCAAATAAGGGGCGGAGTTTCAGTGAAATTAAAGCCTTACCTAATGAAATCACGGTTCAAACTGCTCTGAGCGAAGACAACAATCAGGTTTTGATTCGCATTAAGGATAATGGAGTGGGGATGTCGAACGAAGTCAAGGAAAACATCTTTAACCATTTATTTACAACCAAGCCTGTGGGTAAAGGAACTGGATTAGGATTGTCGATCGCCCACCAAATTGTTGTGGAAAAACATGGAGGTACGTTACTCGTAAATTCTTCTTTGGGGCAGGGTTCGGAGTTTGTGATTTCTATTCCGGGGTGAGCCTTTTGTAGTAGGGCTTTAGCGCAATTAGCACCGTTTAGTAAGAAGAAACATACGGATATTCCGGGTTTCTAGATACCGATGCGTTTAGAAGTGAAAGTGTGAGTTTTAAGCTGTGAAACTTAATTTGTCCTGTTGGCGTTCCATATTGTCAGTCTCGATTTTACCCGTACTGGCCATCGCCCCGTCTTTAGTCTGGAATCAACCCGCAAGAACACAACAGGGGGAGAGGGCTGCGCTGATTCATGCTTCGATATCCCGCCAGGGAATGAATTCCCTGGCTGATAGCGAAAGTCGGTTAAAACCGACTCAAATATGGAGCGATAGTTCTCTTGAGAGAACTTCAGCTATGAGACAGCGGTTGAAACCCCTGTCGGACTTTAAGTTTTTGACTCAATCCCTACCGCCAGCTTCCACAATCAAACAAGGTCGCCAAGTTTCTCTAAACGGTCGCATTCTGCCCCTAGCTTGGACTCAGCAGCCGGCAAACAGCACTTCTGCGAATTTCCGAACTTGGATTGCTGACGTTGGATTGATGCAAAGTGGGGGAGTGGATTTGCTTAGCAGCGCCGACAGTGCCAAACAACCGGTGCAATGGTTTTCGATATCTTTAAGCGGCGCTCAAAGCTTAGCAGCGCGGGCAACAGGCTCGTATCGTTACTTAGATGTTACCGATTTTGCTAGACTTGCGGGCTGGGAGATATCTGCTGATGGGAATATTCTAAAAATTACTTCTCAAACTGCAAGTGTTACCGGAATTCGGCAAGCGGAAATAGAATCGGGCGATCGCATTGTAGTAGATCTCGATCGACCGGCCCCTTGGCAAGTCAACTTTGTCAATAAACCAATCCCGTCGCCGACACCCACACCCAACCCGACGGACGACCCCACAAAGCCCGCTATCCCACTGCCCAACCTCCATACAGCGCCAAACCTCGAAACACCAGACGACCCGACAAAACCCACTCTCCCAGTGCAAATAACGCCCGCAGCGCCGATCGCCGGTCAAGAATGGTCGATCGCGATCGATGCCAAAGTGGCACCCGCCTTACTTCAGCAGACTTTCTCAACCAGCCAACAATTGCTATCACTAAAAGTCGAACCTGACGGCGTTCAAACCAAGGTCAAAGTGACGATTCCTTTAGGTTGGCGGCCGCAAGTTTTCAGCCTGGGAAATCCCAATCGATTAGTTATCGACATTCGGCCAGATTGGTTAGTAGAAAAAAACATTGTTTGGGCGCCGGGTGTGCAGTGGCGGCAGCAGTATCACAATTTAGGAACTGGTCGTTTTCCGGTAGTTTGGCTAGAAGTTAATCCGCGTCAAGCTGGTGTAAAAATTAGACCAATTCTCAGCAATCGGCAGACAGATCAAGGGACTGCACCTTTATTGCAAACAGCCGAAGTTTCGGGAGCGGCTGCGGCGATTAATGCAGGTTTTTTCAATCGAATTAATAGGTTATCTTTAGGGGCAATTCGGCGGGACAATAAATGGCTTTCGGGGCCGATATTGAACCGGGGGGCGATCGCCTGGAACGATGGGGGCGAATTTGCGATCGATCGTTTAACTTTGCAAGAAACTGTGATAACTCCGGCAAATCAACCTTTGCCCGTTTCTCATCTCAATAGTGCCTACGTGCAATCGGGAATAGCTCGCTACAATCCTGATTGGGGAACAACTTATACTCCGTTATCTGGCAATGAAATAGTTGTGACAGTTGCGGGCGAGCGAGTTGTCAGCCAATCCCCCGGAGGTGCGGCGGGAACAACAACTTTTCCCATTCCAGCTAACGGTTATATTTTGGTTTTGCGTTCGGATTTTTTCCCTGCATCTGAACTATCTATCGGCACTTTATTGCGTTTAGAAACTAACACTTTTCCTGCTGATTTTAACCGTTTTCCGTACATTCTCGGCGGCGGGCCGGTGTTGGTACAAAACAGTCAAGTTGTGCTGGATGCGAAGGCGGAAGGGTTTAGCGATGCGTATGTTAGACAGACAGCAATTAGAAGTGCGATCGGGCGAAATGCTGCGGGGAATTTGCTGATTGTAGCGGTGCACAATCGCGCGGGCGGGGCGGGGCCAAATTTCGCAGAACTGGCGCAGATATTGCAGCAAATGGGTGCTGTGGAGGCTTTAAATTTGGATGGGGGAAGTTCGACGAGTTTGTATTTGGGAGGGAGTTTGCTCGATCGACCTCCGTCAACTGCTGCGAGAGTTCATAATGCGATCGGTATTTTCATTCAACCATAAACCGTCACCTTAAATTTTAGGGTGCGTCAGTGTGCGTTATCTTCTCAAAAATTGAGAATCTCCGCACTGACGCACCCTAAAAACTCTTGTCCCCCCTTGCTAAGCCGGGAGTAATAGTTAGACCCTTGCTAAGGATGGGAGTAAAAGTTTCTATAATCCCACATCGAGTGGCTTGTTTGTATGTGATAATAACGGGATATTCCCCGCGAAATTGGCAGGCTCAACACCTGTTTTTGACGGTTTTGAAAAATGATGCCGTTCCTGTGCCCGATCGCACTTCTGCGATTCCTCAACCGCTAGCCACCGTTATCGATCGCGCTTTAATTGACAATCCTGATATTTATTATAAAAGTGCGGCGGAATTTAAACAAGCCCTATTCAATAGTATATCGTAAATTATAGTTCGACTACCAATAGGTTTTCAGAAACCGGGTTTCTTGGTATTCTCAATCTGCCATCACAGACAACACATACTCTCCTTGATTTACTGAGTGATTGGTCGAAACATCAAAAATGAAAACATCCGACTCAGCACAAACATCAACCAAACTCGGAAATTCCCCATTCTTATTAAAGCTGAGAATTTGATAAAGCCGATCGCCCTTTTTGACACAACTCCCCAATTGCACTCGGTTTTGAATCATCCCGCCCGCCGGCGCGTAGTATTTGAACACTGAATTCTTGGGGGTAAAAATAACTTTATGCGCCGCAGTTTCCGGGAGAGGAAATCCATCTATTTTCAATAAACCCTTACTGGCTAAGTAATTTTTGATGCCCCGCAAGCCATTCGCCACCGACTCGGGATTCATTTCCATCCCCGAACCTAATTCTAAAGTCCAAGCTTCCACATCAAATTGGATCGCACTTCCCAACTCGGCCAAAATCTTCTCCAAAGCCAGCCAAGGCTTGAGAAACGCCTCGTCAAAAGCATCGCCGTCGTACTCGTTCATCAAGATTGCGCGATCGAGCAAAAAAGCTTTTGCACTCTCCTCGCGGGAATTAAAACAGTAAAGGTAATCTAAACTTTGATTCGTAGAACTGTGCAAGTCCAGCACATAGTCAGCATCCAAACACAAAGATTGTAGCTGATATCGGTAAAGTTCGCTGTAGGGGCAGCAACTAGGAGCGTTAATTTTTTCCAACTCTTTCGCAAAACTCAAAGCAATCGCTTTTCTGTAATGAACTTTGACAGTATCGGCATTGAGATGGATGTGAGACTTAGCAAAACCCAGAATATCTTCCCCTTGTTTTTCAAAATCCCAGAAAATCCGGTTCCAATTTACCCCATCATAAAGATTGTAGCGGCCTGGGGAAAAATGATGCGATCGCTGGCTGACACCCACAGGATTGCAAACAGGAACTAGCCAAATTTCCCCGCTTAACTGACTGCTGTCCAAAGACATTAAAAACTCAATTAATTGGTAAATCACAGCATTACCGCTAATCTCAGCGCCGTGGAGGTTAGATTGGAGATAAGCTTTTTTGCCGGGAATCGCACCTTGAAACTGATAGACTTGCAGTGAAAGCCGATCGCCAGAAGCAAGCTGCATCACAGGAATAGTCGAAATAACTGGAATCATAGAGAAGGAAGAAGGAAGAGGGAAGAAGGAAGAGGGAAGAGGGAAGAGGGAAGAAGGCAAAAATTTCTTCTGTCAACTGTCAACTGCCACCTGCCAACTGCCAACAGACTTATTCCTTCATAGCCGATTTGGTGGCGAAGGTTTAAAATCAGTACAGTCCTCTGCTGATTTGCTTGTAGCAAGATTTCAGCATACTTACCCTGCAACCTTATAATAATCCTTGTGCCAGACACTGCCCAGAACCGCCCAGAGCTGGATCTGAAGACCATATTTCCATTCGAGCTAGATAACTTTCAGAGAGAGGCGATCGCCGCCCTCGATGCAGGTAAATCGGTTGTCGTGTGTGCTCCCACAGGCTCTGGGAAAACGTTAATCGGGGAATACGCCATCCATCAAGCACTCTCCAGGGGGCGGCGCGTCTTCTATACCACTCCCCTCAAAGCTCTTTCTAACCAAAAGCTGCGCGACTTCCGCAGTCAATTTGGAGACGACAACGTAGGTTTGCTCACGGGCGACATCTCCGTCAATCGAGATGCGCCGATTTTGGTGATGACTACCGAAATATTTCGGAATATGCTCTACGGTACGCCGATCGGAGAAGTCGGTACTTCCCTCACCGGAGTCGAAACCGTGGTGCTCGACGAGTGTCACTACATGAACGATCGCCAGCGCGGTACCGTCTGGGAAGAATCCATCATCTACTGTTCGAGCGAAATTCAACTTCTCGCCCTCTCAGCAACCGTTGCCAATAGCGAGCAACTTACAGACTGGATTAACAAAGTCCACGGGCCCACAGAGCTCGTCTACTCAGACTTTCGGCCAGTACCGCTGCAATTCCACTTCGCCAACCAAAAAGGGATATTTCCCCTGCTAGACGAGACCGGCAAAAGAGCGAATGTTCGGTTAGTCCCCAAAAAGAAGCAGCAAAAAGTAGAAAGAGGCAGTATCCCCACTCCGAGTTTGACCGATGTTTTGGCGCGGTTGGACGATCGAGATATGCTACCAGCAATTTACTTCATCTTCAGCCGTCGCGGGTGCGACCAAGCAGTCGCAGAAGTCGGCAATTTCTCCCTGGTTAACGAAGCCGAAACAGCCGAACTCAAACGCATCATTGACGATTTTTTACAGCGAAACCCAGAAGCAGAACGCTTCGGTCAAAAAGAAGCTCTTTTAAAAGGCATCGCCGCCCACCACGCAGGCATTTTGCCCGCTTGGAAAGGTTTAGTAGAAGAACTCTTTGGCAGAGGTTTGATTAAAGTCGTATTTGCCACCGAAACTCTAGCAGCCGGGATTAATATGCCCGCCCGCACCACAGTCATTTCCACCCTGTCCAAGCGCACCGACAAGGGACACCGACTGCTAAACGCTTCAGAATTCCTGCAAATGGCCGGTCGGGCGGGTCGGCGGGGGATGGACAAGCTGGGGCACGTGGTCGCAGTTCAGACGCGCTTTGAAGGCGCAAAAGAAGCCTCTTATTTGGCAACAGCCAAAGCCGACCCCCTCGCCAGTCAGTTTACGCCCAGCTACGGCATGGTGCTGAATTTGCTGCAAACTCACACTCTCGACGAAGCTCAAGAGTTGGTAGAACGGAGTTTCGGTCAATACCTGTCTACCTTGTACTTGCAGCCGCAGCAAGAAGAATTAGATCGGCTGCAAACAGAATTGGCGGTGCTGGAAGAGTCCCTCGCTGCCGGAGGAAATGTCTCCACCCTGGAAAAAGAGCTCGCCCATTACGAAAAATTGCAGGCAAGACTCAAAGAAGACAAACGTTTGCTCAAAATTCTCTTGCAGCAAGCTGAAGAAGCCAGATTTAAGGAGATGTCCGTAGCTGTGGCTTTTGCAGTGCTCGGCACGGTTCTGAGTCTCAAAGGCAAGCACGTTCCGACAGCCAAACGATCGCACACAAATCCTGTACCCGCCGTATTGGTTGCCAAAATCGCAGGTTCCGGCCAAGCACCAAATTTGGTGTGCTTGGGCAAAGATAACCGCTGGTATGTCGTCGCCATTAGCGATGTCGCTACCCTGCACGCCGAATTACCTCGCTTGAGTGTTGCAGATACCTTGAACTCGCCGTCGGAAATGCCTCTGAGACTCGGCCAGTGCCGCTTGGGAAATGAAGAAACTGCTTCAATTGCTGCATCGATCCCACAATTGCCGGCACCGGAACCGAGCCCAGAGGCGATCGAGCAACAGCGGAAAATCGCAGCCCTAGAAGCTAAGCTAGAAATTCACCCGGTTCTAGAATGGGGCAATCCCGGTACTTTGCTCAAACGCCAGCGCCGCCGGGAAGAATTGAAAAAAGAAATCCGCAAAAGCGAACAAGAGTTAGAAAAGCAGCGAGCTCGCTACTGGGAGCAATTTCTCAACTTAATCGACATCTTGCTGAATTTCGGCTGCTTGGAAAGAGTAGTTTCGGCAACTGGAAACCGAGATGACTCCTCCGACAGGTTGGTGCCCACAATCTTGGGCCAAGCTTGCGCCGCCATTCGCGGCGATAACGAACTGTGGCTGGGTTTGTCCCTGATGTCTGCCGAGTTTGACGAACTCGACCCCCACCACCTCGCTGCTGCTTGCGCGGCCTTAGTTACAGAAGTTTCCAGGCCCGACAGTTGGACTCACTACTCGCTGTCGCCCGAAGTTTTGGCACCTTTGGACAATCTGCAAAAAGGCTTGCGCCGCCGGTTGTTTCAAGTTCAGTACCGTCATGAAGCTGCAATCCCGATTTGGCTGGAACGGGATTTAGTGACTTTGGTCGAACAGTGGGCTCTGGGTGTTGAATGGCTGGAACTGATTAGCCATACGAGTTTGGATGAAGGAGATGTGGTGCGGATTTTGCGCCGGACATTGGATTTCTTGTCTCAGATTCCTCACGTTCCTCACGTTTCGGATTCTTTGCGGAGGAATGCTTGTCGGGCGATGCAGTTAATCGATAGATTCCCGGTGAATGAAGCTGCAACGCCAGAAAATAGTTGAGTGTTGAGTGTTGAGTGTTGACTGTTGGCTGTAAGCTGTCCGGCATCTAAATTGTATTTTTGGTTTTTCAACCCAAATGCACGCAGATTTTAATCTAAAATCGTTTCCGGTGGCATCGATATTGTTCAAATGCCACAATGTCAAAACAGTCAACTGTCAACTGTCATGAGGAATAGATTTAGATTTAAATCCAAAATCTAAAATCCAACATCCAACATCTAAAATCTAAAATTTAAAATCGCTCGATCGCACTTTTTCCTGATTCAGGTTGCAGGCCAGGATAGAAAATTGTATGGTGCGGATCGATCGCTCTTAATTGTAATTGAATTTTTCTCAAGCGGTGTGGTGAGTAATTCTCATATTTATGCAACAAATCAATAAGCCCGATCAAATGCCTGATGCCTGCTCTCAGGCTCAAAAAATTCGCTTTTTCACTTTCTTGCAAAGAGTCTTAATTGGCACTCTAGCAAGTACATTACTCAATCTCTTTATTTTATTTCCCTCTCCGAGTTTCGCAGAAGTAGTTCTGGGCGTTGTTCGCAGTTCCGAGAATTCTCCCGATTGGGTGAAGATTACCACGCGCCTCTGGGAAAGCGGCATTGCTTACAAACCAATCAATCTCGAAGAAATCAAAAATGTGGCGGATTTAGCAGGCGTTAACGTGCTGTTTTTGCCCAACATTGAAACTTTGAGTCCGGCGCAAATTAAAGTTTTAGAAGCTTGGGCCTCCCAGGGCGGCCGCTTGATTGCTTCGGGCCCCGTCGGCCGCAGTTCCCCGGCTTTGGTGCGCCAATCTTTGCGATCGCTCCTTGGGGCCTATTGGGCTTTTCCCTTAACCCAACCGGCGACCCCGCAACCGCGCAGCCGGTGTCGAGATATTGCTTGCACTACTTCTAGCAGTTGGGTGCCATCAGAAGAAAAAAATGCCTCAGTCCAAGGCGGTGTCTTGATTCCGGCTGATGCCAACAGTCAAACAATTGCTACTTGGAAAGATAGTTCCGGTTCCTCCGCAGCCATCGCAACGGATCGCGCTACCTACCTCGGCTGGCGCTGGGGTAGCGACGGTTCGGCAAATGTAGATAAGGCTTGGCTGCAAGCCTCGATCGCCCGCTGGGGAGGCACGATCGCTTCTGGACCTGTAGCGCCGCCCACTGCTGCCGCGACCCCACTGCCAACTCCCCCCTCAAGAGTCACTAGAAACAGCCCTAGTTCGCCGCGTACTACCCCGCTGAGCCGACTTTCTCCATCGGGTGCGCTTCCAGATCCAGTTCCTGCAACTTTTACAGATCCTTCGGATCAGTCGGCGCCGCCGGGCTTGGACGTGCAGGCAAATTCCAATAAGCCGATCGTCAGCATTGAAGCGTACTTGATGCGCCAAGAACTCACCAACCTCCTCGGCAGGTTTGAAAGCGCCCTGACAGCAGCTAATTCAGCGAATACGCCTGTTAATCTCAATGCTGCTACTCCCCCTCAACTGGTAGCGGCAAGCAACAGTGCTGGTGGCCCGGCAGCCAGCCGCCCGCCTGTTCTGCAAGGAGCAACGGCGCGGGCGATCGCCCAAGCGCGGCAGGTTTTGCAAACTTTTGACCAACTCCTGCAACAGCAAAACTACGCGGAGGCTAGAAAGCAGTGGGTGGAAGCGCGACAGTTGCTGTGGCAAAATTACCCGAAGGAAGGACAGCGCGTTGGGGCGGAAATTCGGGCTGTTTGGCTCGATCGCGGTACGATCGTCGCAGCGCGATCTGAGCAGGGTTTGGCCGTAGTGTTCGATCGGCTCGCCGCCGCCGGTATCAATACCGTTTTCTTTGAAACTTTGAATGCCGGATATACGATTTATCCCAGTCAAGTTGCACCGCAACAAAATCCCCTAATTGTTGGCTGGGACCCGCTGGCATCTGCGGTTAAATTAGCTCACGAGCGAGGCATGGAACTGCACGCTTGGGTTTGGGTTTTTGCCACAGGAAATAAGCGCCACAATACTTTAATTGGCCAGCCTAGTTCTTATCCAGGGCCGGTACTTTCCGCTCATCCACAGTGGGCGAATATTGACAATAAAGGACGCACGCAAAATCCTAATGATGGTAAATTTTATCTCGATCCGGCGAACCCGGAAGCGCGTAATTATTTGCTGCAAATTATCGGCGAAATTGCCAACAACTACAAAGTAGATGGGGTGCAATTAGACTATATTCGCTATCCTTTTCAAGATGACAATGCGAATTTTACTTACGGTTACGGTATTGCGGGGAGGCAGCAATTTAGACAGTTGACTGGTGCAGACCCGGTGAATATTTCCCCTAAAAACGGGAGTTTGTGGCGCCAGTGGGTTGAGTTTAAAACTAATCAAATTAATAGTTTTGTAGCTGAAGTTTCTCAGCTTTTGCGGCAGAATTATCCGCGCACAATTCTTTCTGTGGCGGTGTTTCCGCACCCGGAAAGTCAGCGGATTTACAAAATTCAGCAAAATTGGGAAGTTTGGGCTCGTCAGGGCATTGTAGATCTGATTGTGCCGATGACTTATGCTTTGGATACCAACCGACTTCAGCGCATCACCGAACCGCTGGTAAAGGAACAAACTCTGGGTTCGGCTTTGATTTCTCCGGCGGTTAAGTTGTTGACTCTCCCGGAAGTTGTGGCGATCGACCAAATTCAAGCTTTGCGCGATTTGCCGACTGGGGGCTATGCTATTTTTGCGGTGGAAAGTATCAGCAGCGGGATGCAGGGGTTTTTTAACCGCACTCAAGGCCCGCCAGTGCGTTCCACTTCTGCAGCGCAGCCGATTCCTTACCGACAGCCGTTTGCGGCGGCGGCTTCGCGGTATACTGCTCTCAAGCAGGAATGGAGTTTTTTGTTGGCTAACAATCAGTTGCGGGTGTCGGAATCTGAACTAAAAGTTTTGCAAAGTCGAGCCGATGAATTGGCGCAAGCTTTGAGCAAATTGGCTGCAAATCCTTCTACGGAAAGTTTAGCCACTGCTAAAAGATTGTTGGGGAGTTTTCAATCTCAATTTCAATCTTCGATGCGCTTGCATTCTGCCGAAAATAGCTATCAGGTGCAAACTTGGCAAAATCGTTTGGAGAGTTTGGATATGCTGTTACGTTACGGCGAAAGGATGGAGTTGAATCGCAGGTAAATACAGATTTTTTGGGTGTGTCCTGCTGGGGATAGTGCGATCGTGCTAACATTTGGGCGATCGTACTCTAATTAATAAAACTTACGCACCTACTAAGATTTTGTGTCATGGCGAACGTAGGGAAGCACTCTTACACCCTTGATTTAAGGCTCTTGAGTGCGTAAGCCCTGATTAAGTTAGTTGGCGATGCCAGGGGTAATCCTCACCTTGGTTTTTCACAGCAATACTTCGTTCGATCCTGGAGATGCAGTAAAAAACCAGGTGGTTGAGCGAAGCCGAAACCCCCTGTCTGGGGTCGGAGTGCGATCGCGAACTGTAAGTTTGTAAGTAGGTCATCGCAAAATTACCATAGTATCTTATCAGAGAGGGTTTAGTTAAAATCCACGATCGAAGCGAGTAGATAAGTCTTCTCACCTCCCGAACCATGTAATGTTTATTTGCACCTACTTAGTGACGACGAAAGTCCTCAAAACTCTTAAAGGTCTAGATCGAACAATTTCACCATTAGTGATTGACCGGATTTGATATTACTCGCTCGTCTCTCGCTCCAAGATTTTAACATCTACTAATTTAAACGGCCAATTCTAATTACTTTTAGGATGAATATGTTTCCTAAACCCCTCAATCGTTTGGCTACAAAATTTATCGGCAAAGCTCCATTACAAACGGTGCTACTGGTTCCTTTTTTAGTGCAAATTGTCGGCACTGTAGGAGTTGTAGGTTGGCTATCTTTCCAAAACGGTCAGCGGGCAGTCAACGAGGTTGCCGCTCAGTTGCGGGGAGAAATTAGCGATCGCATCAAAGACCGCATGGAACATTATATGTCAATTCCCCACATAGTCAATCACCTGAACGTTCAAGGAATAAAATTGGGGCAGTTGAACCTAGAAGACAGCCAAAAACTAGAACATCATTTCCTCGAACAAATTCAATATTTTGATTCGATCAGCATCATTTACACAGGTAAAGAAAATGGAGAACATTCGGGAGCAATCCGCACTAAAGAGCGGACTTTGATATCTGCTGCCGACAGCTCTACTGGCAATAAATTAGCTCGGTATACTGCTGACTCTCAGGGAACCCGCGTTCAATTAGTGCAAATTTCACCCAATACTTACGACCCGCGAATTCGACCTTGGTACAGAGCTGCCGCTGCCGCAAAAAAACCAATTTGGACTCCAATCTATACAGATTTCTTGACTAGGGAACTGGCAATTACTGCTGCTATGCCTATCTACGATGACGCTGGCAAGCTGATAGGAGTAGCTGGTAGCGATGTGCTGTTTTCTCGCATCAAAGAATTTCTCGTCAGCCTCAAAATTGGTAAATCGGGACAAACTTTTGTCATGGAGCGATCGGGGATGTTAATTGCCACTTCAACGGCGAGCGCAGAATTTGTGGTGGAAGGTAAAGAAACAAGACGCATCAAAGCTTCAGAAAGCGACAATTCGGTAATTAGACAAACCGCACAGCATTTAGATAAACACTACGACAGCTTAGCTAAAATCAATAGTTCTCAACAGCTTACTTTTGATGTTGACGGCAAGCGAAATTTTATTCAGGTAGCTCCTTTTAAAGACGATCGAGGGTTGGATTGGCTGATTGTAGTAGTTGTACCCGAGTCTGACTTTATGGAGCAAATTAACCTCAACACGCGCACGACTTTTTTACTGTCGCTTGCAGCTTTGATGGGGGCGACAATCCTGGGAACTCTTACTGCTAAATGGGTTGTTCAGCCGATTTTAAGATTGAATGCAGCGGCGAAAGCTTTGGCGCGGAATAAATGGGATACAAAGCTCACTCTAAATCGCGAAGATGAGCTCGGAGAACTTGCAACTGCTTTTAACAGCATGGCAGAGCAATTGCAGCATTCATTTACTTCCCTCTCAGAAAGCGAAAGCCGACTCAAACAATTTCTCAATGCAGTACCGCTAGGGATTTTTATTGCAGAGCCAAACGGTCAACCTCACTACATTAACCCTACAGGAGAAAAAATTTTATCTCAAGGAATTGTGGCAGCAGATGCCGAAAAGTTGCGCCAATTATACAGAGTTTATTTAGCTGGAACTCAGGAAATTTACCCGGCGGAACGCGACCCAATTTTAAATGCTTTGCAGGGCAAAAGTGTAACAGTTGATGACATTGAAATCTTCTCCAATAACAAAACTGTTCCCCTGCAAGTTTGGGGGACTCCTATTTACGACTCCCAAGGAAATATTATTTACGGAATGTGCGCTTTTCAAAATATTACGAAACGGAAACTAGCGGAGAAGTTATTAAGGGCATACAACCAAAATTTAGCAGTGCAAGTTGCACAACGCACCGCCGATCTTGCTAAGGCAAAAGAAAAGTTTTCCAAAGCTTTTCGTTCGAGTCCGAATGCGATTACAATTACAAGAATTCGTGACGGTTGCCACCTAGAAGTTAATGATAGTTTTTGCCGGATGATGGGCTACACCCAGGAAGAAATTATCGGTAAAACAGCGGTAGAACTCAATTTTTGGGCGAGTTTGAAAGAGCGTGACCGCATGATTCAAATGTTAAAAGACAAGACAGCACTTCACAATTATGAGCTGAGGTTTCGCAATAAAAATGGTACAGAAAGAACGGCACTGCTGTCGATAGAAACCATCAATATTGACGGAGAAGCTTGTTTTTTGTCTATTTCTAGCGATATTACCGAGCGCCAAAAAGCAGAAACTGCCCTCCGGGAAGCAGAAGAAAAGTACCGCAACATTTATGAAAATGCTTTGAATGGAATTTTCCAAACTGCTATTGACGGGAAATACATCAGCGCTAACCCCGCTTTAGCTCAGCTTTATGGTTATGAATGCCCCGCAGAATTAATAGCAGCACAGCCGAATTTCAATAACCAGCTTTACGTGAAACCCAACCGCCGCGACGAATTTGCAGCGCTGATGACCGAGTACGGGATACTATCAAACTTTGAATCGGAAATTTACCGCAAAGATGGCAGCATAATCTGGATTTCGGAAAATTGTCGCGCTGTCTGCGATGAAGCAGGAAATTTACTTTACTACGAAGGTTTTATTAAAGACATTACTGATAACAAACAAGCTGAAATAAAAATGCAGCAGGCGAAAGAAGCGGCCGAAGCAGCAAATAAAGCTAAGAGTACCTTTCTCGCTAATATGAGCCACGAATTGCGATCGCCCCTGAACGCGGTCATCGGCTTTGCTCAAGTCCTGATTCGCAGTCAAACGTTGTCTCAGGAAAATCAAGAAAATGTCGGAATTATCCTGCGGAGTGGCGAACATTTACTGGCTTTAATTAACCAAGTTTTAGACTTGTCAAAAATCGAAGCCGGACGCACGACGCTTAATGCAAAAAGCTTCGATCTGTACCAATTAATCGACGATTTAGAAGATATGTTTGCTCTCAAAGCTGAGCAAAAATGTTTGCAACTAATGTTCGACACAGACGCAGAAGTTCCCCATTACATTTGTACTGATGAAGTTAAATTGCGGCAAGTCTTAATTAATTTGCTCAATAATGCGATTAAATTTACCTCTGAAGGGAGAGTGTCGGTGAAAGTCAAAGGAGGAAGGCGGCATATACATAAAAACAGCACTGACCAATTGCCCGGCCGCTACTGGCTGCATTTTGAAGTCCAAGATACTGGTGCAGGCATTGCGCCTGAGGAAATCGATCAGTTGTTTGAAGCATTTGTGCAGACGAAAACAGGTAAAGATTCTCAGGAAGGAACGGGTTTAGGTTTAGCTATTAGCCGCCAGTTCGTGCAATTAATGGGAGGTGAAATTACTGCGAGCAGCGATATCGGAAAGGGTGCATTATTTCAGTTTGATATCCAAGTTAATCTGGTTGAAGCTAGTGATATTGAAAGCAAAAAAACTCAACGTCGAGTTGTTGCCCTCGAACCGAATCAGCCGAGTTATCGCTTGCTAATTGTGGACGACAAACCTTTAAATCGCCAACTGTTAGTAAAACTTCTCAGTCCACTCGGATTTGAGTTGAGAGAAGCAAATAACGGTAAAGAAGCGGTTGATATTTTTATGGAGTGGGAACCGCATCTGATTTGGATGGACATGAGAATGCCTGTCATGGACGGCTATGAGGCAACGAAACAGATTAAAACTACAACTGGCGGGCAAGCAACGGCGATTGTTGCCCTAACTGCTAGCGTTTTGGAGGAAGAACGGGCGGTGATTCTTTCGGCGGGTTGCGATGATTTTATGCGGAAACCGTTCCGCGAGGAGGATATTTTTGTGGCAATGGGAAAACATTTAGGAGTACGCTATATTTATGAAGATTCAACCGCAGTAAGTGCCGCAGGTGTAGAGGAGTCAAGTCAGGAGGTGCTGACACCGGAGGCTTTTGCCTCTCTTTCTCCAGACTGGATGGCCCAATTCAAGCAAAGTATTTTGAGTGTAGACATGGAGGCGATCGCAACTTCGATCGCACAAATCGGCACTGTCAATCCCTCTCTTGCGGGCAAGCTTCAAGATTGCATTAATAATTTTGAATATGACAGAATTTTGAACATAATCGAACTCAGCGAAAAACAGTAAATACCAGATGATTTCAACTTTACCTAAAACCAATCGAGCTAATATTTTAGTAGTAGACGATACACCAGAAAACCTGCGGCTGCTGACCGGAATTTTGAGCGAAAAAGGCTATCAAGTTCGCCCCGTACCCAATGGCAAGCTAGCATTGTCTGCTGCTCAAAAAATACCCCCAGATATAGTGCTGCTGGATATTCTGATGCCAGAAATGGACGGTTATCAAGTTTGTCAGCAACTCAAAGCTTCTGAAATTACCAAAGACATTCCTGTTATTTTTATTAGTGCGATTAATGACGTGCTGGATAAAGTTAAAGCTTTTGCAGTGGGCGGAGTTGACTTTATTACTAAACCGTTTCAGGTTGAAGAAGTTTTAGCCCGGATAGAAACTCATTTAAAAATTTGTTCACTGCAACAAACTTTGCAACAGAAAAATCAAGATTTAGCAATGGCACTCCACCAACTGCAAGCCGCCCAAGATCACTTGATTCAATCGGAAAAAATGGCAGCACTGGGACAACTGATTGCTGGCATTGCCCACGAAATCAATACCCCCCTGGGCATTATAGGTTCCTCTATTAATAATATAGCTAATTTTTCCGACGAATTTTTAGAAAATTTCCCTGAAATTTATCAACAACTTTCTGAGGAAAGCAAAGCTTATTTTTTAGCTTTACTGTACAGAGCAACCCATCAAGAAGTTTTATTTACAAGCCGAGAGAAACGCAAATTTAAGCAGCAGTTGGCGGCGGATTTGATGGCAGAATATGTTGAAAACGCCGAAGAAATTGCGGATACTTTAGTTGACATGGAAATTTACGAAAAAATAGAAGAATTCTTGCCGCTTTTTAAATCCCCGGATTGGGAAGTGGTTTTAAATAGTGCTTACCAGTTTGCAAGCTTTAAAAAAAGTATTAGCCTGATCCAAAGAGCAACAGCGAAGTCTGGGAAAGTAGTATTTGCCTTAAAAACCTACGCTCATTTTGATAGCAAACCAGAAAAAGTCCAGGCGAACTTGCACGATGGCATTGAAACGGTGTTAACCCTTTATCAAAATCAACTGAAACATGGTATAGAAGTAGTTAAAAACTATGGAGATTTACCCCAAATAATGTGCTATCCCGATGACTTAAATCAAGTTTGGACGAATCTCGTTCATAATGCCCTGCAAGCAATGGATTATAAAGGTATTTTGATAATTGAAACTCGGCAGCAAGAGGCAAATATTTTCCTCAAGTTTACTGATAGCGGCAAAGGTATTCCCTTAGAAGTTATTCCCAAAATTTTTCAACCGTTTTTTACGACTAAATCTGCAGGCGAAGGTAGCGGTTTGGGATTGGATATTGTGAGAAAAATTGTGGAAAAACACGAAGGCACAATTGCTGTAGATTCTGTACCGGGGCAGACAACTTTTACAGTCTCGCTGCCTATTTATTAAACAAAACTTACCTGCAAGGGGGCAGATTCCCGATGACACCCGTCGCTGTCTCGCTGACAAATACAAGATTTATTACCAGAAACCGGGCCGATCTTCGGAAGTCCTATTAAAATAAGAAAGATAGGGGACATATATCCTGCATCGTTGCCCGAAATCAATAATGTAAAAGCAAGTCATGTCAGTAAACCTACTAAAATTTCAGCGGATAGGAAAAGATGAATAAGCCTATAATTCTTTGCGTTGATGATGAACCGGATATCTTGAATACTCTCAAGATGCAGCTAAAAAAGGAATTTAAAAATAATTACTTTTATGAATTAGCTGAAAGTGGTGATGAAGCCTTAGATTTACTGGAGAATTTTCAAGAAAAAGCTCAGGTGATTGTGGTTGTTTCTGATTGGCTGATGCCGGGAATTAAAGGTGACGAACTTTTAATTAAAGTTCACCAAAAATATCCTAAAATTATTAAGGTGATGTTGACGGGACAAGCGGATGCAGCGGCTGTTCAGCGGGCAGTAGAAGAAGCAGATTTATACTGTTGTTTGTACAAACCCTGGAAAAGCAAAGACTTAATAGAGACTATAAAATCTGGGCTGGCTAAGTTATGAAAAAACCTGTGATTGTTTGTATTGATGATGAACCTGACGTTTTGAATAGTTTAAAGATTGAACTGAAAAAGGCGATCGGCGATCGGTGTATAATTGAAACCGCTGAAGGGGGGGCTGATGCTTTAGAGTTGTTGGCTGATTTGCAGGCAGATGAATACGAGATTGCGTTGGTGCTTTCCGATTATATCATGCCCGATATTAAAGGAGATGAACTGCTGAGAAGAATTCACGAAAGCTCGCCGGAGACGCTGACTATTATGCTAACGGGGCAAGCAGATTTGGAAGCCCTGAGCAATGCTATTAAGTATGCTAAATTGTACCGTTATATTCCTAAACCTTGGCAAAATGAAGACTTAAAATTAACCGTAGTAGAAGCAGTTCACAGTTATTTGCAAGATCAAAAGTTAACTGATGAAATTCATAAGCGCCAAGAAGTAAACGAGGAGTTAAAGCTAGTAAATGAGGCGCTGTCTGCGAGTGAAAGCCGCCTGAGTCAATTTTTAGAAGCTTTGCCAGTGGGGGTATCTGTTTATCATCCCGATGGCTCGATCGCCTATTTCAACCAAGCAGCGCGGGATTTGCTGGGTGCAGACACTATCCCGGAAAGCACTGCGGAACAATTAGCTGCTACTTATCAACTTTATGTTGCCAATACTGATGAGCTGTACCCGCCGGATAATCTGCCAATTTTGCGCGCACTGAAAGGAGAATCTGTCAAGGTTGACGATGTAGAAATCTGTCAAGAGGGCAAAAGAATTGCGATCGAGATCAATACCACGCCGATTTTTGACGCTAGCGGAAATATTGTTTATGCGATCGCAGCTTTTCAAGATATTAGCGATCGCAAACAATCCGAAAAAATACTAGCAGAATACCAGCACACCTTAGAAGCCCAAATTGATGAACGCACAGAACAACTGCAACAAGCCGCATTAGCTGCTGAAGCAGCAAACAAAGCTAAAAGCACGTTTCTGGCTAATATGAGCCACGAGTTACGCACCCCTCTCAATTCTATACTCGGCTTTGCACAAATCATGGAACCCAGCCCGGATCTTACTGTCGAAAACCGAGAAAATATGAGAATTATTCGCCGTAGTGGCGAACACTTGCTCACCTTGATCAATGAAGTCTTAGACTTGTCAAAAATCGAAGCAGGGCGGATGACACTTAACCCCACAGACTTCGACCTCTACCGCTTGCTTGACGATTTGCAAGATATGTTTCAACTGCAGGTTGAGAATCAAGAATTGCAGTTGCGTTTTCAGCGCAATGCTGACGTTCCTCAGTACGTGCGAACCGATGATATTAAACTGCGACAAGTGCTGATTAATCTTCTGAGTAATGCGATTAACTTTACGCAAACAGGCGAAATTATTTTAAGAGTTATAAAGTTAGAAAAATCGGGATTTCTGGATTTATTGGATAGTCCCACAGCTTGCTTTGATACCACAAGAAGTATTCGGGATTTTTCGAGAACTAGCAGTGATCTCGCAACGGTTCGATGGAGGGATGAGGCTGATAATTCAACTGTGCCTGGTTTTTTCCTTCTGTTTGAAATTCAAGATACAGGAGTTGGCATGGCTCCGGAAGAATTGGGCAATATTTTTAAGGCTTTTGTGCAAACAGCTTCCGGTCAAAAAAATCAGAAAGGTACGGGTTTAGGATTGAAGATCAGCCGTCAGTTTGTCCGCCTGATGGGAGGAGAGATTGTTGTAGAAAGTCAACTGGAACTCGGCACCACTTTTAAATTTGAAATTCCAGTCGGTGCAGTTTATGCTGCTGAGCTTCCAGATCGGCAACTTAACCGCGAAGTTAGTGGGTTAGAGCCCAATCAACTGTGCTACCGGATTTTAGTTGTGGACGATCGCGAAGACAACCGCCAACTTTTAGTCAAAATGCTTTCTCCTTTAGGTTTCGGGGTGGAACAAGCAACCAACGGCCAGGAAGCAATAGAAATGTGGGAAACTTGGCATCCGCACTTAATTTTGATGGATGTGCGAATGCCAGTGATGGACGGCTACGAAGCTACTAAACAAATTAAGGCTAGAATCAAGCAGAGAGAGCAACAGCAGCAAGGAAATGGAGAAACCAATATTTCCCATCCCGACTCGCCGATTCCAAAGATTATTGCTTTGACAGCTAGTACAATTGAAGGGAGGCAAGCGTTTGCTTTATTGGTCGGCTGCGACGATTTTATTAGCAAACCTTTCCGCAAAACAGATATATTTGATACTATCCACAAACATTTGGGGGTGAAGTATATCTACTCTAACTCAACGGACTCGATCTCTATAGGCGATCGAAATAATTTACCTGGCTCCCTCCCTAATGCTGCGCTTGCTTATTTACCTACACTTCCCGCAGAATGGATAGACAACATGAAGCAGGTAATCCGCAGTGCTGATTTTGACTTAATTGTCAGGACAATCGACGAAATAAGGGAGCCTCATCCTGAATTGGCGGAAATCCTCCAGGGTCATCTCAATAATTTTGATTACCAGAAAATTCTCAATTTAATTGCCGAGGCGGAGGAATCAGATAATGCAGATGAAGGCGGAACAAACTGAAAACTATCAAGCAGATATTTTAGTAGTTGACGATACGCCAGATAATCTGCGTTTGTTGATTAGAATTTTGCAAAAAAATGGCTATAAAGTTCGCCCTGTTACTAATGGTTTTTCGGCGTTAGATGCTATTCAATCTAGCGCACCAGATTTGATTTTACTCGATATTATGATGCCGGATATTGACGGCTACGAACTATGTAAAAAATTAAAATCACAATCGCAATTTAGGGAAATTCCCATTATTTTTCTCAGCGCGCTAGAAGAAGGAATAAATAAAGCAAAAGCTTTTGAAGTGGGCGGAGCCGATTATATCACCAAACCTTTTCAGGTAAAAGAAGTATTGGCGCGAGTGAGCAATCAACTTACGGTGCGTTCATTGCAAATTCAATTGCAAGAAAAAAATCAAAAATTGACCGCTCAAAATATCCAGTTGCACCAGGAAATCGCTGAACGCCACCAGGTGGAAATGGAAACAAGATTGCTGCTTCAAGCCACTCAAGCTATTAGCAAATCTGATGATTTTGAGTCGGGTATAGATGTAATTTTAGGTTTAATTTGCCAAACTATTGAATGGAATCTGGGCGAAGCTTGGATTCCTTGCAGTGATGGCTTTTTAAAATGCGCTACAGGCAGGTACGTCAGCGACTTGAGTTTTGCTGAATTCCGACAAACAAGTTGGCAGTTAATTTTTGCTCCCGGTGTGGGACTCCCAGGCAGGATTTGGCAGTCGCAGCATTCTGAATGGATCGATGATGTTTCTAGTGCACCGGAACAAGTTTTTTTACGAGCAGAAATTGCGGCTAGTGTGGGATTGAAAGCGGCTTTTGGGGTGCCAATATTGGCGGACAACCAAGTGTTAGCTATTTTGATTTTTTATCGCAAAAAAGTTCTGAAATGTCAGCCGCGCTTGTTGGAATTAGTGAGCGCGGTTGCTACGCAGCTCGGTTCGTTGATTCAGCGGAAACAAGCTGAAGCAGCGCTGAAAGTGCAGCAAGGACAAACCGAGAAGTTGCTGCTGAATATTTTACCGAAACCTATTGCGGATCGTTTGCAAAAAGAGCAAAAGTTGATAGCGGAGCATTTTGATGAGGTGAGCGTCTTGTTTGCTGATTTGGTTGGTTTTACAGAGTTTTCGGCTCACAAAAGTCCGACGCAGTTGGTAGAAATTTTGAACGGGATTTTCTCGGAGTTCGATAGGTTGTCTGAATTGCACGGGTTGGAAAAGATTAAGACGATTGGGGATGCTTACATGGTGGTTGGGGGTTTGCCGACGCCGCGGAAGGATCACTCTGAGGCGATCGCACTTTTAGCTTTGGAGATGCAGGCAGCTTTGAGGAGGTTTAATGCCAAAATGGGAGAAAATTTTCAATTGAGGCTTGGAATTGACAGCGGTTCGGTGGTGGCTGGAATTATTGGAATTAGTAAATTTAGCTACGATTTGTGGGGGGATACTGTTAATGTTGCTTCACGCATGGAATCTAACGGATTGCCTGGTAAAATTCAAGTAACGGCGGCGACTTACGAGCGTTTGAAAGAGCAGTTTGTTTTGGAAGAACGGGGTCATATCCCGATTAAAGGTAAAGGAAGAATGCTGACTTACTGGTTAATTGAAGAAAAAAAAAATCTTTTTAATTTTTTGATGTAAATTTCAATTAATATGAAAAGTAGACCGCATTTATACTTTCAGGAGGGCTAATCCTTTGCAAACAGTTGAAACAAAATCGCCGACAGCGTGGAAAAAAGTCCTGGTTATTTTAATATCACTGCTAGCAGTAGCGGTACTGTCGATCGCTACTTTTATCGCTATACCCGGAGAAAAAACAATGTTTGCTGGAACAAGACCTACCAATATCGGGATTCAGTCAGGAAAACTCGCAGCGTGCCCGAATTCCCCCAACTGCGTCAGCAGCTTCAGTCAAGATGCCGAACACAAAATTGAGCCTTTGGCATACACTTCGTCCGCTGCAGAAGCTATGGTAAAGCTAAAAGGGGTAATCGAGTCCTATGGAAAAACTAAAATTATCACGGCAAGTGATAATTACTTGTATGCGGAGTTCACCAGTGCTTTGATGGGGTTTGTTGATGACGTTGAATTTTTGGTAGATGATGCAGCAAAAGTCATCCATGTGCGATCGGCTTCGCGTCTGGGACAGTCAGATATGGGAGTTAACCGCAGTCGGATAGAAGCTATCAAAACTCAATTCAATCAACTTTAAACTTAAAATTTCTAGCTTTCCTGAAGCCCCTCTCGTGCAAGATGAGGGGCTTCGATCTTTTGGTAGTACTATGTAATGCTGATTTTTCACCACATAGTTAACAATTATTAACAGTAGGCACAATGCAAAGGAGTATCCTGCAAGGGGAATAGGACGCAGCAAGGCAGTATCCCTACGGTTGGCATTGAGTTTTAATACTTGTTATAAGATTGACGATTGTAGAGTTTTACAATCTTTAAAATAGCTGAGTGCGCTAGCGTAGAAGCACAGATGCCGTACTATTCCTATAGTATTAAACAACCTAAATTATACACTTCTGACTTTAGGGAGAGGGAAGTTAGCGAATTAATTTCTACTATTAACTTAAGTAGAGCAAAGAGGAAAAAACACATGGCACTTCAAAGATTAGCAGAATTTTATCCTAACTATCAGGAAGAAATCTTTGCTGGAGACGACATCAAGGGATTTGATGTTTATGCTGGCGACTCTGATGAAAAAGTAGGCACGGTTTATGATGCTTTGGTTGATGACACTGGTCGTTTCCGCTATCTGGTAATTGATACCGGTATTTGGATTTTTGGCAAAAAAGTATTGTTGCCAATCGGCTCGGCCCGCTTCGACTACGGAGCTCGTCGCGTCCACGCCACAGGTCTTCGCAACAAAGCTCAAGCAGAACAATTGCCGGCTTACAATGAATTAGAAGCAGTAGATTACGATCGCGAAGAACAGGTAAGAGGCGTTTACCGAAATCAAGAAACTGCCGCTGCCAGCACTGCAACTCCTGCTAGCTACGATCGCAGCAGCTACAGCTACGATATCGACCGCCCCCTCTACGAAACCAACGAACAGCAGCACCAAAATCTCAAGCTTTATGAAGAACGCTTGATTGCCAACAAACACCGCGCAAAAACAGGCGAAGTAGCAGTTGGCAAGCGCGTGGAAACTGAAACAGCGCGAGCTTCAGTACCTATTGAAAAAGAACGAGTCGTAATCGATCGAGTAACCCCGGTAGAAGCGGGTCGAGTAGTTTCAGTCGGTGAGGCTGACTTCCAATCAGGGGAAGTTGCACGCATGGAAGTCTACGAAGAAACGGCCGACATTCATAAGGAAGCTTTCGTCCGGGAAGAAGTCAACGTCAGAAAAGAAGTTGTTCGCAGCACGGTTGAGGGCGAAGAAACCTTGCGTCGTGAAGAATTAGACGTTAAGACTGATGGAACTGCGGTTGTAGATAATAAAAATCCAAAGATCTAAACCAACCGCAACAGCTATTGCATAGGAATTGCGCCTTAATGACATAATTCTGTCACCGCGCAGGTTTGATTGGATTGGTAGCGATCGTGCAATTCCTATGTGAGGGGCGGGGGGGTACAAAACTTGTCTGGTTTTGGCAACGTTTATGCACTTTCCCCGCCTTTACCAATTTCCCCTTGCCAATTCATAATAAAAATCCCTAAGCAGGAAAGTTTAAAAAATGAACCGTCAAGCATCAGCAGAAAAGATAGCAACTGCCAAATCAATAACCCGTCTCAACCGGGTGCCTGAAAAAGTCAGAACTAAGCTAAAAAGTTTTACCGTCAAAGACAACCAAGGTCACTTAGTAGGCAAAGTTAAAGATGTCTATTTTGATACTAACGGTCAGTTAAACTTTGTGGTAGCAGGGCTAGGCAGCGAAAATACCCGCACTTTTTTATTAAGTATTAAGCTGCTCAAAAAAGTAGATTATCACCAAAAAGCCCTGTTTGTAAGTATTAATTCGGATGGAGTCGATATGCTGCCGGTAGTGTCGGCTAAGGGCGCACATCCGTATTTAGAAAATGCCTCTGAAACGCATAGTGAATTTAGCAACAGTGAGTTAACAAATCCCTCAACAGTTATGTCAAATCTAACAGATGCCGATCTCACCGATCCAAATTTGGAGACAAATGAGGATGAGGAAAACTTGGATATTGTCGATCGAGAAGTAATTCGCCTGCTAGAAGAACGATTGGTGATCAATCGCAGTAAGCGCAAAGTCGGCGAAGTCATAGTGCGAAAAGAAATTGAAACTCGGATGGTACAAGTGCCTATCCAGTGGGAAAAGCTGATTGTCGAACAAGTCGGCGACGATCCGAAGGTGTTGGCCGAAATAGATTTAGGCGAGGGAAACATCACCGGTATAGATTTGAGGGAGATTCAGAGCGATCGCCAACAACCGACAGTTAAGGCGGAATTTACCTCTGTGCAGAAAGCTAGCAAGATCTTAAATTCGATCGCCTCTCAACCCCGTCACGGTTGCGTCAAAGTTCGCCTAGAACTCGTTCTCGAAGACAAGCAACTTGAGGATACTTACCAAAAATGGATGACGGAACACCACTCAGAGAGTTAAAATATTCGTCCTTTTCGGTGTAGATTTTAGCTATTAGCGAGAAACTTAAATCTAATAGCTGACTGTGGCGATAGATGCTGTGGGGAAAGTTCACCGCCATCTATTAAGATCGGGTTCCGTAAGTTAACCGTGATTTTGCTAGAGGCGGGTTCACCAATATCTCTAATATAAGCCCGATATCCGTAAACCCGCCCTGACCGGGATATTTGAATTTTTAGCGATCGACCTCTAGACAAAATTGTACCGACTTGCGGTAAAATTGTGGTGGTAAAATTTAAAAGTATTTGAAAATGCCCAGCACAATCTCCGACATTCAAGTCAAAACGATCGCAGGCGAAGACAAGCAGCTAGGAGAGTACGCGGGCAAGGTACTCTTGATAGTTAATGTAGCTTCCAAATGTGGCTATACACCTCAATACAAAGGACTCGAAGAATTGAGCCAGAAGTACAGCGCGGCTGGACTCCGTGTTTTAGGATTTCCCTGCAACGACTTCGGAGGTCAAGAACCCGGAAGTAATCCAGAAATCGTCAATTTCTGTACTACTAAATACGGGGTCAGCTTTGAATTATTTGACAAAGTACGCGCTAAAGGCACTCAACAGCACCCGCTGTACGCTAAGCTTACGAATGCAGTGGATCCCAAGGGTGAGGTTTCCTGGAATTTTGAGAAATTCTTAGTTAGCAAACAGGGTGAAGTGGTTGCTAGATTCCGCAGCAGTGTTGGTCCCGATTCGCCAGAACTAATCGCTGCTATTGAGCGAGAATTGGCAAAATAAGAAGTTCGGCAACGAAGCTGTGTACAGGATTTAACTGATTTAAGGGATAGATGTTTAGGGAAGACGGAAGAAATTAATAGGCTTTTTTCTAATAAGTTGAGAGCTAATTGTTCTCTTCTGATTTTCCCCATAGTGTGCAAGCACTCAACCATGAACAAATACCGATGATTGTATTTAATTGGAGAACAGTTTAATTTAATGGAAAATACATCGGGATTAGATTTAGTTGTAGGTGTACTTGCTTTCGCAATTCTGGCAGGTGGTCTGGCTATGCTATTTGTAGGCATGGCATCGTTTCCTAAAGAAAAATAATATTAATGGATAGGATGTGCGATCGCACAACTCGAATAAAAGTTTTGGTAGTGAGGACTTCAGTTATCGTAGAAATTGGAGGGCTGAACTCCTCACTACCAACTTAAAATGCTTATTTTACAGGGCACCCTCTGAATAAATCAAACTGCATTCAATTTGAACATTCGCAACTGACAATCATGCAAACTACCGAAAACAACGTCAAAATTGCCCTCGCGCCGGGGAATTTGCGCCGGGTTCACCATATCGCTTTAAACGTGCGCGACATGAAAGCTTCCCGCCACTTCTACGGTACAATTCTCGGCCTCCACGAACTAACAGGTGCAGAAATTCCGGCAACTTTAACAGAAATGGTAGCCGCTGGTAAAGTTGCTAATTTCGTTACCCCTGACGGCACAGTTATTGACTTATTTTGGCAGCCAGACTTAGAACCGCCAAACCCCGACCCGGAGAAAGCTTTTACCCGCGCCAACCACTTAGCCTTCGACATCGATCCGGCTTTGTTCGATCGCGCTCTGGAAGTGCTAAAGTCAAATCAAATAGCGATCGATAGCGGCCCCGTCACTCGCGCTACAGGACGCGGCATTTACTTTTACGATCCTGATGGATTTATCATCGAAATCCGTTGTGATGCAGTTTAAACAGTCGCTAGCTGGTTCTCGGTAGTCCGGGTGTACCCTACATTTACTCTTTGGATCGCGGTGATCTGTAAACATCCTACCTTTAAAGTTGTTTTATTTTCCCTCTTGGCTAATAGGTTGCTTCGGCCAAGTAAACCGAAAAGTTGCTCCCTCACCTTCAGCAGATTCGAGGGAAATACTGCCCCCTTGACCTTCGACAATTTTTTTCACTAGCGACAAACCAATCCCAGTATTTTCTACTTTATCGCGAGCTTCCAAGGTCTGAAAAATCACAAAAACTTTATCGTGATATTGAGGAGCAATCCCCGGCCCGTCATCCTCTACAGAAAACTCGTAAAAATTATCTAACTCTTTAACCGATATTTTTACATGACCCGATTCAGCTCGGTTGTGCTTAATTGCGTTGCTAATTAAATTAGAAAAAACCTGCTGTAGCGGCAATTTTTCGGTCACAAAAGTTGGCATTCCCGGTTCAACTTTCACCTCAAATTCAGACGGCGGCGCCAACGAATCAATAATTTCTGCTAATAAATTCTCAACTTTTACCATTTCTGAAGGCACTTGAATCCGTCCGACGCGGGAATATTGCAGTAATCCCTCAATCAAACCTTCCATCCTGTGAACTCTGCCGCGCAGCAAGTTCATTTGGTGCAAAGTATCCTCTGTCATCGACTCGCTGAGGTCTTCTTCTATCCAACTGCTGAGATTTGCGATCGCCCTGAGCGGCGCTTTCAAATCGTGAGAAACTACATAAGCAAACTGGTCTAATTCTTGATTCCGCTTTCTTAAAACATTCGTCGTTTGAGCCAGATTTTGGGCTGTCAACCTCAATTCTTGAGCACGTAACCGCAGCGATTCCTCCGCTTGTTTGCGATCCCTAATATCTTCAACCACACTCATCAGAAATTGACTGCCATCTTGTTCTCGCAGCAGCGAAACCGTTAAGTTTGCCCACACCAACTCGCCGTCTTTGCGGATGTAGCGTTTTTCCAGAGAGAAATTTTCAATTTCTCCTGCTAACAATTGGCGCAAAAGTTCCAGTTCGCTTGCCAAATCTCCAGGCCAAGTAATATCCTGAAATCTTTTCTCCACCAATTCTGGGCGGCTGTAGCCCAAAATTTCGCATAGTTTTTGATTGACTAACAGAAATTTGCCTTCCACACTCGCTTGAACCATCCCGACTGCGGCCTGCTCAAAAGTAGCGCGAAACCGCTGCGCGCTTTGGGCTAAAGCAATTTCTGAGCGTTTGCGATCGCTAATATCGTTGCTTATTTCCAAAATAGCCACCGGTTGATCTTGCTCGTCGTACTGCAAAGTCCATCGGCTGGCCACCGTTATTTTTGTGCCGTCTTTCTTGGTTCGCACCAGTTCTCCTTGCCAAGAACCCTTCTCGAAAAATACTTTTTGAATTACCTCAAAAGGTTGGGCCCATTCTGTTTGTAAAAGCTGGTGAATATTTTTTCCTACTGCTTGCGACTTCCGCCACCCGTAGAGCCACTTCGCCCCCAAATTCCAATAAGAAATCGCCCCATTCAAGTCTAGTACCGCGATGGTATCGTTTGCCAAATCTAGCATTTGCGCTTGCTTTCGCAGAGTTTCCTCAGCTTGTTTTCTTCCTCTGGCATCGCGGCAAATCGCAATAAACAAGTGTTGATTTGCCAGACGCATTTCGCTGACAGCTAACTCCATCGGAAACTTCGTTCCGTCGTGTCGAATTCCAACCGTTTCTTGCTGGTAAGTCTTCAGCGTAGTATCTGGATGTAACACAAAATATTCGACCGAATAATCCCCCACGCTGCTGTGCGCTAGCGGTTGAGCTATCAGCCCCCGCAAGTTAGAGCCAATTATTCGATCGGCTTTCTCGCCAAAAATCTTTTCTGCTGCCCTATTAAAAGACTCAATATTTCCCTGTGCGTCCAAAGTAATAATACCGTCAGCCGCATTGTCTACCACAGCTTGAATGCGACTTTTACTTTCTTCCAAGCCTGCTTCCCGCTTCCTCAATTCCTTCTCTAAACTATCAAATAAATACCAGGAAGCCACTGCACCCAAACAGCCGGAAAGTAAACCCGCAACTTGCACAAAATTAATGAAATCTACCAACTCCCCTAATTGCCGATCTAGACTTTTCTGGTAGGCTTCGCCAGCATCAGCAAACACATTAATTTTTGCGCGCAGGTTCTCCCTCCTCAATTTGCCTTGAGTGAACACCTCAATTATTTCCGGCGACTGCATCCTTATTGCCGAACTGTCCAGCTTATTCAAAGTGTTTTGCAAGAAATTTATATGCTGTTCGGTACTTTTTTTAATTTCTTCAAATCGCTGAGCTTGCAGTTTGTTTTCTTGAACCAAAATGTTGAGTTTAGCCAGCAGCGGAGGCAAACTCTTCTTTGCTTCTAAGTAGGGTGATAGAAATTCGCGGCGCTTTGTCAACCCATAACCCCTAACGCTCGTTTCCGCATCCACCACCAGGGTTATCATGCGGTTAGTTTCCTGAAGTATTTCCCTATTAGTATCTGCTCGCTTTCTTATCTGTAGGGCACTATCCCGGAGACCGGCAATTGCTAGCAGCGAAGCCAACAGAAAAATCATGGGAATAGCAATGATGACTGTTCCCCGCTGGCGAATTGGTCGGTCTGTCCATACAAAGTGGAGGCAGCGATCGAGCAAATACTTCACGAATATTGAAGGAGAAAGTTTGCTGCCAGTATATCGCTTTTTGACAGTTTAAGCTATGGATAAGTTTGTTTTGTTTAGTTTGACGAGCGCCGGGGACTAACCGTGGAAACTAGATTAGACCCCTGCAATAGCTACCTGCTGACACTAACAGCAGATTTTTTGGCACGTTGTTTAAACTGAGGCACGGAAAAAGAAAGGACTTTTTTCGAGACCGAGACAGCAGGTGAAGTAGAAAGGATAGTTTCTGCTTTACCTTCGTTTTCGCCTTCGGCTTCTGCTTTTAAACTAGAGTCTGTTTCACAAGTGTTTGGAACACTTGTAACTACAGTAGTCCACCTGCCTGTAGCCGGATCGCGATAACAAGTAAAAGGATTTATTTTTAGCGGTTGACTGCAAGGTTTAATCATGTAGATGCACTCCTTTGATTCTGAGAAATTGTGCATTGCTTTCAGCAGCATTGCTATCTCGCCAGTAGAAGCAGTATGAAGGCAAAAAGCAGAATTGTGTTTCTGCGTCCAGAGACTTTTGAAACTTCCTGATTTCCTGTTAACTTTTGCCTTCTACCGCTTCGCGACCATAGCATTACTTTTACCAAATTGCCTGTCTGGAAGCAACCCCCCATCGCCTTAATTAGGTTGAGGTGGGACTTGTGAATGCAGCGAGGCGCTCGATCGTGCCTGCAGGACAATCTTGGAATAATATAGGTATTCTAGGCTGAAAAAAAATGCTACTGTGTGATCGACAACAGAGGTCGATCGCGATCGGTGTCACAATTAAAAAGGGAATTGGTAATTGGTAATGGCTAATTTGTAAGGGGGGAATGAGTAATTGGGGAATTTTTCCCTCTTTTGCCATTCGTTAAATCGGTTAAATCCGGTACAAAATTCCTGGCATAACCCACCCGTTAAATCCCTACATTTGTCGTTGCCCAACTTGCTTCTAACTAATATCAACTTCTGCCTTTAAGTGAACAGTAAAAGTAGAGCCAACATCCAACTGACTCTCAACAGTGATATCGCCGCCCATCATCTGGCAAAACAAGCGGCTAATAGCCAATCCTAAACCTGTGCCGCCGTACTTGCGAGTAGTCGAAGCGTCTCCTTGAATAAAAGGTTCAAACACACCCTGCTGCTGTTCTGCCGACATTCCAATCCCCGTATCAGATACCTGCAAATAAACCCAATCCCTGCCGCCTGCTGGTTCGCGAGCCGCGCTCAAAAGCACCGTTCCATCTTCGGTAAACTTCAGGGCATTGGATAGCAAATTAAACAGAATTTGCCGGACTTTAGTCAAATCTGCATACATCACCCCCAAATTTTCAGAGCAAGAAACTTGCAATTGATTGTGATTTTTTTCGACCAAAGGGTGCAAAGTGGCAACGACTTCTTCTATTAAATTACTGAGGTCAAATTTTTCCAAATAAAGCTCCATCCGACCTGCTTCTATCTTAGAAAGGTCTAGAATATCGTTAATTAAAGTGAGCAAATGTTTGCCGGCGTTATAAATTTTTTGGGTATCGGGAATGATGTCTTCGAGTCCCGTTTCCCGTGCTTCTTCTTGTAGCATTTCGCTGTAACCGATAATCGCGTTTAGCGGTGTCCGCAGCTCGTGGCTCATATTGGCTAAAAAAGTGCTTTTAGCTCTAGAAGCTGCTTCAGCTTTGTGTAAGGCTTCTTGCAAGGCTATTTCCGCTCTTTTGCGCTCGGCAATTTCGATGCGGAGCAGTTTATTGGCGGCGGTGAGTTGAGCGGTGCGCTGATCGACGGTCATTTCTAGCTGCGCTTTGGCTTTGGAGAGGGCTTCTTGAGCCCGCTGGCGCTCAAATCCTTCGATCGCCAGCGCTACCAAATTTGCCAAAGAATCAGCGAAGGTGCGCTCCTCCAGAGCCCACTGGCGGGGCGCGCCGATATGTTCGAGAGAGAGGATGCCCACGATCTGGCCGCCGAGCCTAATTGCTACATTTAATATCGATGAATTGGGCTTGCTGGCATTTGGCCGCACAGCGGAATTTTCGGCTAGCGAAGATGAGTGGGACAAATTTCTGTGTAGAGAGTTTTGAGTCTTTGTCGTAGGTTCTAAAGCATTGTCCGATCGCAAATTTTCGCCCGGTGCGTCTCCTTCCACATCTAAAATTGATAAATTTAAATCGCTTGCCGATATGGACTCCCGGCTCAAATGATTCTCCTGGGTGCGATCGTACAAGTCGAGACAAACTAATTTGGGGTTGGGGATTTTAAACTTAGAATGATTAACCCCCTCGTCTTCGTCTGGAGCAGCGGCCTCTTTATCGAGTGGCCCTGTTTGGTTGTGGGCGAGCACTCTCTCCGTAAAATTTAGCTGGGGCTCGCTGGGGTAGCGATTTCCAAATCTTCCATGGTTGTAAAGCCAGACGCTGACTTTTTCCACATCCAAAGTCCGGGCTGCAGCCTCGGTAATTTCGCGAATTCCCACATTCAGCGCACCGCTGTTGAGAGTCCTCTGCCTACCTAGCTGCAACAAAGCCAAACTCTGGCGTCTGAGACGCTTTTCGCTCTCTTGGAGGGTTTGTTCTGCTTCCTTGCGCTGGGTGAGGTCGTACAAGGCGCACAATGCCGTCTGCTGGCCGTTAAACACCAGCGACTGAACCGAGATCATGGCCCAGAAAGGGGTGCCGTCTGATTTTTTGCAGTGGAGTTCGTAGTTTTGGAGGTATCCGTCTTTAGCAAGTGCCTCCAGTACCTTTGGGCGATCGGCGGGGTTTAAGTAAAAGTCTGGAGTGGTGCAGCCGATCAATTTTTCTAGGGGTATGTTCAGGAGAGAAGCCAATTGAGCGTTCGCATACATAATTAAGCCGTCACAGAGGCGAGAAACTAATACCGGCACGGGAGTTGCCGAGGCGATCGCCCGAAACTGCTCTTCGCTTGAACGCAGCGCCAACTGAGCTTTGCTCAGCAAGTGAGCTTCCATCGTATCTGAATGTTCGGTGGTAGTCTCCAGCAAAAGTTCTAGGTCAACCTTTTCGCGCTTCAAGTTTTCAAGTTCCGCACTCAGCCGCTGAACGTCGAAAAGTAGCTGTTCTGTCGAGGGTTCTTCCTGCATAGCAATTGAAAAGTGGTAATTTTTAGTCGGTTCTGAAGTTTTTTAGGGTTTTGTGCTAGTTTAACTATGACTTATTCCGATTAACTTCAGCCACTCTCATCCTGGTTCCCCGACTTAGCCGACGATTCATCTTTACCTTTTATCGTTGCTATTCGAATTCTAAGTGCAAGGAAGGCATCAGCCGCTGCAAGTTCTTCAGGGATTTGATCTGCCAGGGGATCTGTTTAGAACCTTTGATGGCGATTTGAATATTTTTTTGCTGCCGCACTTTGATCACAAATTTTGAGACAATATTAATTCCAGAGCTATTTAAAAATTCTAGCTTTCGCAAGTCTAGAGTAACGGTGTTTGGGCAGGAGTCAGCCACTTCGTTGAGCAGATCGACGATCGGTGCGTATTCTTCCACCTGGCTGATTCGGAACGAGCCGCTACAGGTGACTGTTTGCGTAGCGCGATCGTACTGGATCGTGTAATCTTTGGTCTGAATCTCCATACTTTTGTCAGTTGCCGGTTTTGAGTGGTAAAGGGGCTTTGGCTGCGTGAGCGAGGATTGAGCTTCAGGCTAGCACGATCAAACTTCAGCCGTTTGCCGAATGCCGAAGGCCTTTGCGGGTGTAACTTTTATTACATATACTGCCAACTGTACCATTGTCGTAGGGCAGTTATGAGTTATTTTAGGATTTATCGGTTGTGATACCAGTTGGAATAAAGAATGCAACTGTTGACTAGCTCTCAACCCTGGTAGCCATCAGTCATTGCCAATCTAACATCTCAAATCTCAAATCTCAAATTGTATGAGTTGTGGGGGTTAACGAGAGCAACTTTTTCTGCTGTTGCGAGCTATCAATTCGATTTTTTTTCTCAACTTAAGTATTGACAAAATTACCAAAATATGAGACAAATTTCACATCTTACACCGAAGTCAAGGGGAAAATATTTAATGGCAATTTCAGGAATTACAGAAAAGCTTTTGGCGGCTAAAAAAGCTAAGGGAATTAGTTTTGCAGATTTGGAAAAAGTTTTAGGGCGCGACGAAGTTTGGATTGCCGCGCTTATTTACCGTCAAGCTACCGCATCACAAGATGAAGCCGAGAAAATTGTCTCGGCTTTAGGACTAGATAGCGAGACGGCTGCGGTTCTCTGTGAACCTCTGTTAAAAGGTTCTTTGGAACCCTCGGTTCCGGTTGACCCCCTGATTTATCGTTTCTATGAAATTTTGCAAGTTTACGGGATGCCACTCAAAGCAGTGATTCACGAAAAATTTGGTGACGGGATTATGAGCGCGATCGACTTTACTTTGGATGTCGAGAAAGAAGCAGACCCAAAAGGCGATCGAGTGAAAATAATTATGTCAGGAAAATTTTTGGAATACAAAAAATGGTAAGCCAGTGCCACTTTATTTTCAAGTGAAAATGAAAAATTCAAATTGGCTCGAATGACTCATGACTAATGACTAAAGCCTCAAAAGTGTTAACTTAGAAATAGAGATCGCGAAGCTTGACTGGCTTGGGTGTCCGATCGGGAAACCCTTCTAGGGCAAAGCTAAGGTCGCTCCCGCGGCAACTTCCCCAGTCGAAACAAGCAACCGGAACCGTAAATTAAGAGGCAAATATGTCAAAATATGACTCCCATCTCAGATGCTCCTTTTGCGGCAAGTCGCAAGAGTACGTCCGCAAGTTAATAGCTGGGCCCGGCGTATACATTTGCGATGAATGCGTGGAACTGTGCAATGAAATTTTAGAGGAGGAGTTCTTTGACTCCAGTAAAACAATTGGTCAACAGATTCCCCAATCAGAGGTGCGAGAGTCTCAGGGACAAGGAACGCGGCGCCAGGGTCGATCGAATAAATCGAAAATTGTTTTAGCTCAAATTCCGAAACCGACAGAAATTAAGCAGCATTTAGACAACCACGTCATCGGCCAGCATTCAGCAAAAAAAGTCCTTTCTGTAGCAGTTTACAACCACTACAAGCGCTTGAGCGTTGACCAAGCTAAAGATAGCGAGAAGTCTTCCCCTGAGAGCGATGTAGAACTGCAAAAATCCAACATCCTGCTAGTGGGTCCCACAGGTTGTGGCAAAACTTTGTTAGCGCAAAGTTTGGCGCAAATGCTAGAAGTGCCCTTTGCGGTAGCGGATGCGACGACACTGACAGAAGCTGGATATGTCGGCGACGATGTAGAAAATATCTTGCTGCGCCTGTTGCAAATGTCCGATTTTGATGTGGAAGCGGCGCAGCGCGGCATTATTTATATTGATGAAATTGACAAGATTGCTCGCAAAAGCGAAAACACTTCGATCACTAGGGATGTATCGGGAGAAGGAGTGCAGCAAGCGCTGCTAAAAATGTTGGAAGGAACAGTGGTTAATGTTCCCCCGCAAGGCGGCCGCAAACATCCTTACCAAGATTTTATTCAAGTTGACACTAGCAAAATTCTATTTATTTGTGGCGGTGCTTTTGTCGGTTTGGAAAAAATAGTTGAACAGCGTTTGGGTAAAAAATCCTTGGGCTTTATTCAGCCAACGGAAAGCGATAGCAACTCGACTTTGCCGGCGAAAGACAAGCGGGCCGCTGATATTTTGCAGCAGGTACAGCCGGACGATTTAGTCAAGTTTGGTTTGATTCCTGAGTTTGTCGGGCGGATACCGGTGGTGACGGTGATTTCGCCGCTGGATGAAGCAGCTTTGATGCAGATATTGACTGAGCCCCGAAATGCGCTGGTGAAGCAGTATCAAAAGCTGTTGAAGATGGACAGCGTGGAATTGGAATTCCAGCCGGAAGCGCTACGCGCGATCGCCCAGGAGGCCTATCGTCGCAAAACTGGCGCCAGAGCTCTTCGCAGCATTTTAGAGGAGTTAATGCTCGATGTGATGTACGAGTTGCCTTCTCGCAAGGATGTGGCTAACTGTACGATTACTCCTGAAATGGTCGAGAAGCGATCGACTGCGGAATTGCTGTGGCATCCCGCTTGGCACAAACAGCACGAAACTGCATAATTGGTAATCTGTAAACTGCCGGTGGGGCCCCCTACAAACTACTAAACCAGCCCCAGATTTATCCCTGGGGTGGCTTTCTCCAATCTGAAATCTAAAATCTAAAATCTAAAATCTAAAATCGATTGGCGGCAAGTGCGGTATGATGTGATTTCGCGATCGGTTCTAGCGGGGAGCAGTCGCTAGAGGAAACGGGGAAAGTTCGGTGCAAGTCCGGCGCTGTCCCGCAACTGTAATGAAACCCTTGTGGTTTCTCAAGTCAGAATGCCCGCCGATATCTAACTCACTTTTGAACGCATCTGCGAGGTACGGATGATGGATGGAATTAACACGGCTGTACGCACAAAGCACAGTCTATTTGTTTGCACTGCTTGCGCTAGTGTTTGGAAAAACGGCAAGCGCGAAGGTAAAAGCGGCGGTCAACAATTTATGGAAAATTTGTCGCAACTCGCTAAAGATTGGGAGTTTTCTGATAAGTTTGAGATTCAAGAAGTTGAGTGCATGAGTGCTTGCAGTCACTCTTGTGCGGTGTCTTTTGCTGCTGTAGGAAAATACACTTATCTGTTTGGCGATTTACCAGCAAATGAGGCGGAAAGCGTCGAGGCTGTACTCGAATGCGCGGGTCAATACTATGCTAAACCGGACGGTTTGTTGCCTTGGTCTGAGCGTCCTCAAGCTCTGAAAAAAGGCGTTTTAGCAAAGATTCCACCGCTAGGAAATTAAGCTCTTTCCTTCCAGGATTTGCCCATCGCCGATAACTAAGGCGACAAATCCGCCAGGGACTTAAGTCCCTGGCTAATAGCGAAAGTCCTCTTTAGAGGACTGAGAATAAAAATTTTAAACTCATTAGTCCTCTTGAGAGGACTGTCGCTTTGAGGCAGGGGTTTAAACCCCTGCCGGACTGTCGGTTTAACGAGTTTCCTGTCAGCAATTGACTGACCCAAAATTGAAAAATATTCAATCACACTACAACAACAAAATTATCAATGCACAAAATTCCTGTTACTGTCATCACTGGTTTTCTCGGTAGCGGCAAAACTACCTTAATTCGCCACTTATTGCAAAATAATCAAGGTCGCCGCATTGCTGTTCTGGTTAACGAATTTGGCGAAATCGGAATAGACGGAGAACTGCTGCGCGATTGCCAAGTTTGCGATGAAGAAGAAGATGTCAGCAGCAATATTGTTGAACTAACAAATGGTTGTCTTTGCTGCACTGTTCAAGAGGAATTCTTGCCGACTATGCAGGAATTGTTGAAACGCCGAGAACAAATTGATTGTATTTTAATTGAGACTTCTGGTCTCGCACTTCCTAAACCTTTGATTCAAGCTTTTCGCTGGCCGGAAATTCGCACGGGTGCTACTGTAGACGGTGTTGTTGCTGTTGTCGATTGCGAAGCTGTTGCTAGCGGTACTTTTGTCGGTGATATCAATGCTTTGATGGCACAGCGACAGGCTGATTCTAGTTTAGATCACGAAACTCCGATCGAGGAATTGTTTGAAGACCAGTTAGCCTGTGCCGATATGGTACTTTTAACGAAGGTCGATCGCGTAGATGCGGAAACTCACCAGAAAGTCCAAAGCTGGTTGCAGCAAGAGTTACGTCCGAGTGTGAAAATAGTGCCTTGCAAAGGTGGCGAAATTAACCCCGATGTGTTAATGGGATTTAATGCGGCGGTTGAGGATGATTTGGAGTCTCGTCCGAGTCACCACGACACTGAGGAGGAACACGAACATGATGATGATATCAACTCGACTTTCTTTATTGCCGATCGCGAATTTGAACCTGAAGCTTTGGTGAAAAAACTGCAATCCTTGATGCAGCAGGAGGAAATCTATCGGATTAAAGGGTTTGTAGCGGTTCCCAAGAAACCGATGAGGATGGTGTTGCAAGGTGTGGGTTCGCGCATAGAATATTTTTACGATCGCCCTTGGCAACCTTCCGAACTCCGCCAAACGAAATTAGTCCTGATCGGTCGAGATTTAGAACGCGATCAAATTGCAGCTATGATTAACAACTAATTGTCATCGGATAGGGGCGGGTTTATCGATATTTTGAATTGCAGCAAATATTATTGGTAAAACTCGCCCCGACAAGTTCTGACAAACCATTTATTAACATTATTTAATATTGTGGGCGCTGCCAGCAGGTCTGGTGTACAATAGCGATAATGGTTATCATTGTACAATAATCGAGGTCAACTATGGTGACTGCTGGGGCGATCGAATCAGTTCCTGTTACCGTTCTCACGGGTTATCTCGGCGCAGGCAAAACTACGCTACTGAACCGAATTTTAACACAGGAACACGGCAAAAAAGTTGCAGTCATCGTCAACGAATTCGGCGAAGTAGGCATCGACAACCAACTGATAATTGATGCCGATGAAGAAATTTTCGAGATGAACAACGGCTGCATTTGCTGTACAGTCCGAGGCGATTTAATTCGGATTATCGGTAACTTGATGAAGCGGCGAGACAAATTCGATCACATAGTCATCGAAACTACAGGTTTAGCCGACCCCGCACCTGTAATTCAAACATTTTTTGTAGACGAAGATATGCGGCACAAATTGCTGCTAGACGCAGTTGTCACCGTAGTCGATGCCAAGCACATCTGGCAGCACTGGGACGCAGACGAAGCTCAAGAACAAATTGCCTTCGCTGATGTAGTTTTGCTCAACAAAACTGATTTAGTGACTGACGAAGAACTGGTCGAATTAGAAAAGCGAATTCGCGCCATGAATGCAATGGCAAAAATCCACCGCACCTGCAACGCTGAATTAGAGATGGATGCTTTGTTGGGCGTTAAAGCATTTGATTTGAACCGGGCATTAGAAATCGAACCAGACTTTTTGGGCGAACACACTCACGAACACGACGAAACTGTTACTTCAGTAGCAATAGTAGAATCAGGGGCTATTGACCGCAACAAATTCAGCAATTGGATGGAGGAATTGTTGCGAACTCAAGGGCCGAATATCTTTCGGACAAAAGGCATTTTGAATGTCGCCGGAGACAACAAGCGATTTGTTTTCCAAGGAGTACACATGGTGTTTGATGGCCGGCAGGATAGACCTTGGAAAGCCACCGAAACTCCGAAAAACGAGCTTGTATTCATCGGTCGCGACTTAAACGAAAATCAATTGAAAGAGGATTTCCGTCGGTGTCTAGTTTAAAAAGTAGCGAACGAACCCTGGAATTTCACGCCGAAGTAATGCTGTCTGACTACGTAACTGCTGTTACTTGGTCGCTGGATGGCACAATTTTAGCAGTCTGTTCGGCTGCGGGCGAAGTGATGCTGGCGGCAGTAGGGGCAGTTAATGAATTGTCCTTGCAAACCCTACAAAGTGCTACGGGTAAATCAGTCGATTGCTTGTCTTTTTCCCGCGACAGTCAATTCCTAGCTGCTGGCGGACAAGATGGAAAAGTGCGAATTTGGCGCGTTAATTCTGGGGAATTAATTGCTGATTTGGACAACCAGCGCGTCTGGGTTGATAAGTTAGCTTGGAGTCCCAACTGCAACCAGTTAGCTTTCAGTATGGGCCGCTACGTTCAAGTCTGGAATGCTGAGGATAATGTTGTTGAAGTAACGCTGAATTTCGACTCATCATCTATCTTAGATTTAGCATGGCATCCTATGGTTCAATATCTGGCAGTTAGCGGCTATAAAGGCGTCAAAGTTTGGCATGGCGAAGACTGGGACGAAGACCCGGAAATTTTATCAGTACCCTCCGCAACCGGTGCAATTGCTTGGTCGCCACAAGGGGAATATTTAGCTTGCGGCAATATGGACAATACTCTAATTGTTAATGAATGGGGCAATTTTGAACCGTGGGTAATGCAGGGTTTTCCGGGGAAGGTTCGGGAGTTAGCTTGGTCGGATAAAACTAATTCTTTGGGTGCGCCTTTGTTAGCAGCTTCGAGCTCTCAAGGTATTTCTGTCTGGGAAAGAGACGCTGATGAAAGAGTCGGTTGGGATTCTTGGGCGTTAGAAGTGCATGAAAATGTGGTAAATGCGATCGCCTTTCAACCTAGCACATTTTTATTAGCTTCCGCCGCTGCAGACGGTCAAGTTTGTTTGTGGGGAGAAGCAGAACAATTGCTGCAAATTCTAGAAGGTGCAGAGGGCGGTTTTTCCTGTCTCGCATGGCATCCCGAAGGCCACTTTCTCGCCGCTGGCGGATGCGGTGGCGAATTGCTGGTTTGGTCATAAACTTATGCGCGGCAAAGAGTTCGGGCTGAGCAAGCTGTTATAAGTAGGGCGTTAAATTACTTTTTGCGTAAGTAAGCGTAAAAAACGTACAACAGATAGAGCCTGTACATCCTGGACTTTTATCCTCTCTTTCTTGTCAAAATTCCTTGACTGGGACTGAACAGCAAAGCCCCTAAAAATAACCCAAAAATAACTAATACAATTGCCGCCCCAGACGGCATATTAAAATAATAGCTGAGATACATACCAGTCACGCTAGCTGTAATCCCAATCATTGCTCCCAATCCCATCATTAAATGTAGCTCTTTTACCAACAAATACGCGGTTATTCCCGGCCCGATTAACAGCGAAATTACTAACAGCGCCCCCACAGTTTGCAAACTCGCAACAATCGTCAGCGTAATCGCCGAAATCATCCCCAAATAAATCCAGTTTACAGGCAAACCGGACGCTTGCGCTCCCAACGGGTCAAAAGTATAGAATAGCAGTTCTTTGTAAAGGAGTTTGACCGCCACCAAAATTATTAAAGTTATGACAAAAGTCTGCTGCACGTCAGCAGGTGCAACTGACAAGATATTTCCGAACAAAAAACCATCTAAGTCTAATTTTGTTGTCTGCAACAGGCTAATTAGCGTGATGCTAATTGCTAAAAATGTAGACAAGATTAATGCCATAATTGCATCAATTTTTAGGCGCGATTGCGATTGAATCCAGGCCATTATTACCGCGCTGATAATTCCAGATATAAACGCGCCGACCGAAATATTGAAACCTAAAGAAAAAGCTACGGGCAATCCTGCTAATACTGAATGGGCAATCATGTCAACCATCATTCCCATTTGCTGTACAATTAAGTAGGAGCCGACAACGGCGCAGAGAATGCCTAGCAAAACGCCGACGGATATCGCATTTCGCATGAACTCGAATTGTAGTGGCTCACTTAGTAGGTTTAACATTGAATTATGTTAATAATAGGATTTTTTCAACTACAATCAACTGCACAGGTGGGACTCCCGTGCCACTATCAACTTTAAAGATAAATCTTTTTTTGCTTAGGAAGCAACTAAACTTAAATCGTATCCATAGGCTTTTTGAATATTGGCTGCGGTGAGCACTTCCCGGCAGGAACCCGTTGCAATTAAATGCTTATTTAGCAACAATAAATTGTCGTACTGTTTTAAAGTTTCGCCTAGATCGTGGCTGATTACTAGCAATGTTTTATTTTCTGCTTTTAGTTCGGCAAAAATATCGAAAATAATTTCTTCGGTTGCTTTGTCGATCGCGTTAAAAGGTTCGTCGAAGAAGAATAAATCGGCTTGTTGGGCGATCGACCTTGCTAAGAAAATCCGCTGCTGCTGTCCGCCAGACAGTTCGCCAATTTGCCGATCGCGCAAATCCCACATTCCCACCCGCAGCAAAGCAGCTTTCACCAATTCTTGCGACTGCTTCGAGGGGCTGCGAAACCAACCAGTCTGGACAGTTCGCGCCATCATTACCGCATTCCACACCGTAATCGGATAATCCCAGTCAATTTGCGATCGCTGGGGCACGTAAGCCACCCGCGACAACTGTTCCTTCAGCAGTCGCCCCTGATATTTCACCAAACCCCGACAGGCCGGGATCAATCCCAACATGGCTTTCACCATCGTGCTTTTGCCCGCGCCGTTGGGGCCGAACACACCGGTTAATTGTCCGGGATCTAACTGGAAATTCACGCTGTTGAGGGCCGAGATTCCTCGATAATTAACAGCTAAGTCTTGCACTTCTAACATAATTAGAGATTTTGAGAACGATTCTTGTTCGTAGCTACTAGAATAGGATAACTCGAAAAAGCAATAACGATTATCGTTCCAAAGGTGAAAATGTTAACGAACTGGGCTGGAAAAAGCGGCAGATTATGCGGTGCGGCTGTTTTGGCAATTGGCTGCGGGCTGGTTGGGTGCAGTGGAGGACAGAACGCAAGCCGGGCGCCAGAGATTCCCGCCGCGACTCAAACTCCAGCCAGTCGGGCGGCCAACTTGCCAAAAGTCGTCGCCACGACAGGCGTTATCTGCGACATAACTAAAGAAATTGCTCAAAGTTCGATCGACACCACCTGTCTGATCAAGCCGGGAGACGACCCGCACGCCTACCAAACCAAGCCGGAAGACCGCAAAGCGATTGAAACAGCAAATCTGATTTTATACGGCGGCTACAACCACGAACCCAGCATCATTAAGTTAATTGAATCTAGCAGTAATTCCGCGCCCAAAATCGCCGTCCACGAACTCGCCGTTCCCAAACCGCTGATGGGCAAACACGAACACGAACACGGTGAAGAGAAAGCGGAAAACAAACCCCATGCAGAAGGTGAAAAAGTCCCTGACCCTCACGTTTGGCATAATCCTCAAAATGGCCGGCGCATGGTAGAAATAATTCGCAATCAATTGATCGAAGTTTCCCCCAACAATGCTCAACTTTATACAAAAAATGCAGCAATCTTAACAGATGAGTTGCAAAAAATAGATACTTGGATCAAAACTCAAATTGCGACTATTCCAGCTCAAAAACGGAAGTTAGTAACAACTCACGATGCTCTGAGTTACTATGCCGATGCTTACGGTTTGGAGATGGCTGGAGCTTTGCAGGGTGTGACGACAGAGGAACAGCCCACCGCAGCAAGAATTGCTGAATTGTCCTCAGAAATTAAGAGTGCAGGAGTGCCGACAATTTTTGCCGAAACTACAACTAATCCGAAGTTGATGGAGACTGTGGCGAGGGAGGCAAATGTCCAAATTTCGGACAAGGAACTTTACAGCGACGAGTTAGGCGGCCCCGGCACTGGTGCTGATACATATCAGGGAATGCTGAAAACTAATACTTGCGCGATTATTTCTGGCCTCGGTGGCAATTGTACTTCTTTTGCGGGAGAAACTTCACCAAATCCCCAACCATAGACTTTCTAAAGTTCGTCTACTAGCAGGCACCTTACCTTTGCTGGGTACGCAGCAAAAAGCAGCGCTCGCAATCGCAGGGGTTTTCGATGGCAAACGCTGCGTTTGCAGCGATGACTTTAAGGCGAATTTTTTTCCTCGGTACTGGGGGGTTTTTGGCCAATTCCCAATTGCTTCTTAGAGGATTTTAAGTCTTTCCAAAGCATCTTAATATCTTTATAAGCTTTCTCAGCGCTAATTTTCCCCCCTGTTTCCAGCGAGCAAATATAAGTTATTTTTTGAGCAAACTCCTGCAAGTTGGCATTAAACGCCAAGTTTTCTGGCGTGAAATCACCGTAGTAGCGATTGCGAGGATGTAAAAAATCTTCCCGCTCTTTCATTGCCCCCTCCTAATTAAACTTTTGGTATTCAACTTTTGGTTCGGTCTCTGCTGTTAATAGCACTATTTGTACTCTGTATCGCGGCGCTAACTTGCTTCTATTGTATTGCGTAAGTAGCAATTGTGCTTTTTCGCTCTGTATTTAGTCTATTAATGCAGTCTTAACCTTAAGTTAGCTTTATTTTAACTTTTCTTTAACCTAAAAGCACAAAAAATGGGAAATGCGCGGTTCGCATCTCCCTTGAGATATATTTGGCAGTTGGTGATTAACCTTTTTTGAAGCCGAATATTTACTTGTGGCACTCGCAGCCGGCGTGGCCGCAGCCTTGGCCGTTGGGGTGCCCGTCAGCGCAAGCACTGGAACAGTATGTTTTGCCGTTTTTTTCAATGGCTTCGCTGGGGCTGACAACGCACGAACATGAAGGACAGGCACATTTTGTTTGGGTGGCAGTAGTCATAATTTAGATTCTCCTGGTGGGGTTCGTTCTCTATACTAATATCTGAACATATATTCAGGTATTAGTCAAGGGAATGTAAAAGTTTTGTTACAAAAGGTTTGCCGATCGCACTAAAATGAAAATGAGAATTAAAACCAGGCGGGAAAAGATGTCACCTAAGTCTGCTGTTAATGGAGCGATAAGTCAGTCTCGCGAACAAAACGATACACCAACGTGCGATCCATCGCACCTAGTTGACTGTTGGCGGGCCGAGGACATCCAAACACAAGTTCTCAACACCGCTAAAGCCCAGCGGATGGCAGAGTTTTTCAGTCTTTTGGGAGATGCGAACCGCCTGCGACTGCTGTCGGTTTTGGCCAAGCAAGAACTGTGCGTGTGCGACTTGGCTGCGGCGTTGAGTATGAGCGAGTCAGCGGTATCGCATCAGTTGCGGGCGTTGCGGGCGATGCGGTTGGTAAGTTACCGCAAGGTTGGGAGACAAGTTTTTTATAGTTTACTCGATCGCCACGTTTTTGAACTTTACCAAGCAGTCGCCGAACACTTAGACGAAGCCTAATATTATTCTCCTTGGATGGTGTGGCCTGTCACCACAACCGCCTGTTTAATTGATTCTTCAGAAGCTTGAGCCTCAACTGTAACAGTCTTAGCAGCTACATCCACATTGACAGAAGCATCGGAGTCAACTGTTTTGATGGATTTTGTAATTGTATCACCGCAGCCAGAACAGACGATCGACGGAACTTTAAGTACCAGTGCCATAATAAAACCCAAATATTGTAGATGACAGTATTGATTGTGCTTTTATTTTAATCTAATTTCGCTTTCCAAACAAAAGTGCGCCAGAATAAATTCTGACGCTACAAGAAGTAACTCTTCGGGCGCCGATTAATGAGTGATGACTAATGAGTGATGACTAATGACTTAGTATCTGGTATGCACCGCCCAACGGCTGCTGCTACAGGCCGCAAACTAACAACTAAATCAGCCATATCTGCCAAAGAAAGAGCTTGCCGCGCGTCAGAAACTGATTTTTCGGGTTGCGGGTGACACTCAATAATTAATCCGTCAGCACCGCAAGCAACCGCTGCTTTGGCTAGCGGTGCGACTAATTCTCGCTTGCCAACCGCGTGAGAAGGGTCTACAATTACTGGCAAATGAGTTAACTGTTTCAGTGCTGCGACTGCACCTAAATCTAATACGTTTCGGGTGTAATTGTCGAAGCTGCGGATGCCTCTTTCGCAGAGAACTACATGAGGATTTCCGTGACTGAGAATGTATTCGGCGGCCATCACAAATTCTTCGATGGTGGCTGATAAGCCGCGTTTTAGGAGGACTGGTTTTCCGGCTTGACCGATCGCCTTTAGTAACTCGAAGTTTTGCATATTCCGACTGCCTACTTGCAGCATATCAGCATAGGTGACAACTGGCTCGATTTGGGCGATCGACATTACCTCTGTCACGACGGGCAAACCGTAACGCCGGCTGACATCGGCTAAAATTTCTAGTCCCTCAATTCCCATTCCTTGGAAAGCATAGGGAGAAGTGCGGGGTTTGTAGACTCCGCCTCGCAAAGCTTGCACCGATGCGGCGGATAGTTGGCGGGCGACTGTTTCCATTTGTTGGGAACTTTCGACGGTACAGGGGCCGCCGATGATTAATAATTCTGTGCCGCCGACTGAGACTGTTTCTGAGAGTTTGACAATTGTTTGGTGTTCGGGATGAGATTTGGTTGCGAGTTTGGCTTCTAACATGAGGGTATTTTCCTGGAAGTTTAAGTGGGTGGTTGACAACAAAAAACCCGGAACTTTTAAGAGTTCCGGGTTGGTGCGAAAAGACAGCGCGACAATTTACCCAGAACTTTGGTTGGGCCAAAAATAAAAGCTGTCGTACCAGTTACTGAATAATGTCATTGCTGTTTTCGCTTGTACTCGATTGGTTGTTGGGTAAAGAAGTAGAAAAAACAAAACCGCAGGTGTTAATCTGCGGTTCGCCCGGATGTTCACAGTGAATTACCAATTCACTCCGGGCGAACTTGGCTGCACCAAAAATAAAAATTGCTGTTGGCTGTGAACTTGGCTGTGAACATAGTTGAAGTGCTGCGATTTGTGGGTTAAACACAATACTATTCGATAACCTAGCACAGACTGGTAGGAATGTCAAGCATTTTTTTTTCAAAATGTATGGAAACGGCAATGGCGTTTAACTCGGCGCGGTTGTCGTTTTTTGGGTATGTCTGTTATTATGTCGATATAGGGATAAGTCTATAAGTCCTTATATCGACAAGTAACCCTATCCGAATCGCGCGCCTGTGTGTCAGGCTAGACACATAGACAAATCGATATAGCGATATGGAAACTTTGACTACAAGTAAAACTGTGTCCGTAAAAATCTATCTACCTGAAGAGACAAGAGCCAAGTTCAAAGCATCTTGCGCCATGCGTAGCCTCAGCATGAATGAGGTTCTGTTGGAGTACATCGAAACTTGGTTACAGGAAAACGAACCCGTTTTAGAGCCAAAGCCCCAGCGGGTCAAGACGATCGCCAAAACTGAGGAAACAGACTGATGACCGATCGACTATATCGAATAAACGGCATCCTCGAACAAACCGCGAGGGACAAATGCTGAGAGATGCAGACAACCCAGAGAAATCTTGGGAGGATTTAGAAGCCGAACTGCTTCCTCACCGTCCTTTTTATGCCCCCGGCGAGACTGAAATTGAAAAAGACCTTTATGCTAAGCGACGATGTGCTCAGCATAAAATGAAGGCTGAAAAACGCCCCGATATTGCAGGCCGCTCTTATTACTACTGCACGGAGACATAATGATGATGACTAATTCGAATTACCGACTGCTACCTGCCAGAGATGAGTATGTTCAAGTGTCTATCTATCTCAATCGGGTGCATTTGGACGGATATACGCCCGATCGCGCGATCGCACAATTGATCGAAATGGGTTATGCTCCTACTTTGCAATATCAGTGGAATCCAAAACGAAATGAGTTTGATTTATTTGCTCTGATTCACGATCGCCCGATCGCCGATTCACTGATGGATAAACAGGCTTGTGATGCTCTATGGGCTGCTTTTAACCAATCTTCGCTTTACGTGATTGGTTGCGAGATGGCGCAAAATCCTAACTGGCTAGCGGCACGCAGCTTTAACGATCCGCGCCGTCACGCTACGCCGGAGGAAATCGAGCCTCTGGAAGCAAATGCGGAGGCCGCTGCTTAATATTTTAGTCCTGAGCCCAACTGGCACAAAAAAGGTTTTTATACCAATTTAATGTGAAGTTGCACATATTTCGATCCCCCTAAATCCCCCTTAAGAAGGGGGACTTTGATCGGAATCTTGTCCCCCCCTTATTAAGGGGGGCTAGGGGGGATCGGATTCTACGGGGCCTCATAAAAAATTGGTATTAGGCGATTGTTGACACGAATGACATTATTAATCCCAGCCGAAATCTCGATCGCACAATTCGGCTAGTCTTTGGTTGTGCGATCGAAAATATGCTCTCAATTGGTCGTATATTGTCTCGTTGATGGGCGGATATTCGTTGGAGTTGAGCTTTCCGTAGGTTTTTAGTTGGTGGGGGGGTAAGTCTAAAAATTCGAGGACGGTGTTGAGGATTTTTGCTGGGTTGCTATACAAGTCTTCGCTTTTGATGATTGAGATTTGTGATTTGGGAAAAAGTTTCATCCAAGCTGGGAGTTGATCTGCGTAAATGCCGCGGGCTAGATAGCTGTGGTGTTGGTGTTCGTAACTATAGTATTTGGGGTTGGCTAGGAGTTTTTCCATTTCGCCGTTGAGTCTTTCGGGTTCGGCGGCGATCGCGTCTTCTAATGAGAGTGTTTCGTATTTTATTCTAATATAATGATAGTAGTGGGAAATGGCGCGATCGACTGGGTTTCTCAGCAGGGCGATGATTTTAACTTTTGGACATAAATCATAAATTCGCTGGGGAACGTGGGGGTGAAATATGTAGTAAGGACTGGCTTCTCCGGTGATTTTTTTGGGGCTGTTTTTGGGTAGGGGAAATTGGGCATAGTACCAGTCTGGGCCTTTGTCGAACTTTAAGTCAAAATAATGTACTTCTTTTTCGGTGGCATGGGCGATTTGGGGATGTTCGGTGAGATAGGCATAAAGCGATGTTGTTCCGCCTTTTTGGGCACCGATGATGATGAAGTCGGGGGGTTTGGGAGTTTGTTTCATGGGTTGTATGTTTTATATTTTGCACTTGTACTGACAGTGTTTCGGATTTGGCATTTGTACCGATAGTCCGCCGGGGGGCATTACGGCAATTAGATCGCACTTGGGGGCATTACAGAAATTCGATCGCCCCATTTAGATTTGATCCCACTGACAGGCTTAACCACAATTCGATCGCCCTCTCTACATTCTAGATTCCGGTGGTTGAAACTGAGCCTAGACAAACAAAGCCTGCGGGGGCGGGCTGGGAAATACATCGAATACGATCGCAATCACTGTTTTTGGGTGATCGCATTCACTCTGGCTCTGACCACTGACATTTCAATTTAACTAGATTAGAGTGGGGTTAGGAAGATCTAATCCTTGCGGGGCAAATCTTTCTCTGAAAAATATATTATCGGCGGCGATTTTAGTTGCGGGTTTGTGGGTTTTATTTTTCAGCCAAGGTACAGATTTAAATTTGTGCAAGAGGCTGATATGCAAGTTGCGGAAAATGGGAACAATAAAGATGGGATTGTACTGTCGAGCAGTAACTACCAGCAATACCATCTCTGAAATTATTCAGGAAGGCGTCAATGTTTAAGAGCAAATTATCCAAAGTTATCGTATCCCTGCTGCGGCGGATTGCTGGTGTTACCAGATCCGGGGCCAAGCGGCTGATGAGAGCAATGCTGCAAACCCTGATGGCTATGGGCCGGAGGGCGAGACTGCCGGTGGCGGGGTTTGTGCTGCCGACGGTGACGATGGTGTTGCTGGTAGTGATTTTGTTGACTGTGGCGATTACGCTGCGATCGTTCGATCGGGCGAATACAGCGCGTAACGTGCGCGTGAACCAGCAGGTGCTGGCGGCCGCGACTCCCGCGCTCGATCGAGCGAAAGCAAAAATTCAGTATGCCTTATCCCCTCAAGGAAGCGGAACACTTGAGACACCATCCGAGTTGAGCGTTTACCAAGCGCTAGATTCAGCTCGCTTTAAATTTGGAGATGAGGATGTTTTACAGGTTAAGGTTGATATTGATAATTCAAATGTAATTGAGCCTGCCCCTGTCGATCTAACTAAAATTAATGAAAGCGAGAGGATAAATACCGCTTGGAGGTTCCCTGTAGATACTGACAACAATGGTAAATTTGATACCTACACTCTCTACGGGATATATTTTCGCAGTCCACCTCGCGATGCGAACACAGGAGAGTTTAATAGAGCTAGAAAGGGTTTAGAAGCCAGAACCCCTCCTATGTCGGTATCGCAAGCTTCTACCAACGCGATCTGCAAGGCAGCCGCAGGTACTAGCGCTAGTTTGGTAGGCAGTTCGGACTGGTACAAAGCAGAGGGCGTACTCAAAAAAAGCTTCTTTGTCTACACGGTGAACGTGCCGATTAATGATATTACGGGAGTGGCTACACCAGCCGACTACGAAATATTTAAAGGATCTCCAAGTTTCTCAGCTTTGGAGTATCAACAAGACCAAAAACGCATTCCACTACAAAATAATGCGGTGGTTTATGAAGATGACTTAGAAGTATCTCCCGGCCCGGCGCTACGTCTGAACGGACGAATATTTACTAATAGTAACTTTGTTGTCACTCACACGAACACGGGGCCGGTGACGTTTTATCTCGTTAGCAGCAGAGAATCTTGTTTCTACAACCTAGAAAATAGCAAAATAGTCATTAGCGGTAATGTGGTGAATGGCTTTTCAGGAGGTGCTGACAACATTTCCAAAGACATAGGAGTTCATCTATTTGGGACAACTGCTACCGATCCAGAACTAGGAAAATCAATCAAAGGTCCAGATGATCAGTCTGTAGCCTACAAAGATGGTGCTTTGGGGGTCATATACAATAACAAGGCTTATTCCGATCGCATCGGTCTGTTAGTTTCCGAACAGGAAAAGAATGCCGCTAATTCCGACCCCCTGGAAGTTAAAAATGCCATTGCCAAACAAGTGGAAGAAGAAACTGACCCCACTCCTCCCAGCCCCGCTCGTCAAGAGGAGATTCGCAGAGAAAAGCTGGAATCTTACTTTAGATTGCGGACGCGGAAAGTGCCTTTTGCAGAAGTGCCGGCCGCTGGAGACGCATTGGCTGGCTATGTTGACCCTGTAACAAAAGTGGTGACTACATCTCCATTCGGCGGTACAGGCGAGGAACTGCGACCGGTGGATCCCTGGGTGATACCTTCGGACACCAACACTAAACTCGATACAACTAAGAGGCTCAAAGCCAACAGCCCGGAAAAGGTAGAGGAAAATAATAAAGAATCCGAGTTAGGCGATCGCATAATCGTAGGGAACAATCTACCAGCACTGAGGTGGAGAAGCGATTTGAACCCTCCCAAATTTGTGGGTGAAGGTGAGGAAGGGAGAGACTTATTAGGAGTTGATTGGCTAGATGGGGGCGAACGCTACCGGGAACCCCAAGTGAAGCAGTTCGCTGATGTAGGGGGAGCACAGAGGGACGGCTTCTGGGAACTAAGTGCGGCCCAAGCACCTGAAACAGCAGTTGATGCCATTGGCGGATTGCGGGTAATCACGGGTGCGGGTGTTTACGAGCGCACAAACTCTTTTCTGCCACCTCCCAAAGTCTTCAACCCTGCTGCTAATGCAGTATCGGAGTTCTACGACGACCCGGCGACTACTGCTGTAGAAAAGTTCCCTGTGGTTTGGCCCGACTCCATGCCGATGTCACCCGGCCCGAATTCAAAGGTTTATAACAATAATTCTCCTGCTGGTACTGACCCCTGGGTTTTACTAAGCTCTGGCGACTGGGAAACTCTTAGTCAACCTGCAGCAGGTGCTACACCCTTATTAACTCCCACAGCTCCCACTATAGATCCTAATACTCGCAAGTATGCTAAGGGCGACTTGCGGATGCGCGCCACTGCGATCTATCACTACGCAGACAACGAGGGCGCTCAAGCTGCTAAATTAGCTGATACCCCGCTGGCTTGTGTTAGCAGCTATTACGATCCCAGCTACCGATACAGCAAAGGTGGAACTCTATTCGATTCCAGTCTCAACGGTCCAGATTTGCCGGAAGAAAACGCAAATGGTAAATCCAACAACGGCATCGTCTATGGTCGTCCCGAAGCAAGACCGACCGGTGCAACTCTGACGGCAGCTCTCATGACTGACCCATCGGGTCTCACTTCAGTAGGAACAACAGAGAATCGCTTGAATTATCAAGCCAGTCTCGTGTTTCCTGACGGTCGGTTTGTCAACGAGAACTTAAGGAAGGCTTTGCAGAAGGCTGACGGGGCACGCAGCTTGTCGGAAAAAGCTGCGATCGACTCTACTCTTTGCTCTTTTAAAATTTTGGCCGCTCCGACTACAGGCTTTTCTACCACCTACCTGGAGCACGGGACAATTCGGGAAGTTGCTTTTCTCAATCCTAGGGAAGTTAAGGCGATCGACAAGGACGACCCAGCTACGGCAGTGGACGAGACTTATAGCCTTAGCAGTCCTTTAAGTTCTTCCACTGGTAGCGGCTTGATGGCTCCCGCTCAGAGGGCGCAGCTAACCGGACAATACGACCTTCCCCTAGCAGAAAGACAACCCCTAGAAATCCGGGTCACGCAATTAGATATCGATAAGCTCAGGATTAAAACGCTCGACTACAAGCGAACGCCCACCATCAACACCCTTAAACCAGAGTATATGCTGCCTTACAGCGGCCTAATTTACGCCAGCCGTGATGACGGGGCACCCGATCGCAGCGATCGTACTCCAAATAGTCTGGGCAATGCCATTGATGAAACCCGGAGCAAACTAAGCAGTTCTACTGATTCTCGGTTAGACCCCAGCCGCAGACCCCACGGAATTATGCTGATTAACGGATCTAGCTTGGGTCGGCCGACAACTGTCGCCACGGTGACAGACGTACTCAAAGAGAAGGGTTTGCTGTTGACTTCTAACCTGCCGGTGTACATCCAAGGCGCATTTAACACACACACCCAGAGAGAATTTGGTACAGGTGTTGCAACTGCTTTTGATTGGACTCCTAGCGCTTTCTACGGTCGCCTAGGTACAACCCTGAATCCCAATTTTGCTTGTCGCCTCGGCGATCCCCGATACCCTGGCAAATGCGCTGGCAGCGATAATTGGCGAGGGGCAACAGTGCTCTCGGATGCGATCACGCTGCTCTCTGAGCCAGAGTCAGGTAATTTACAGGAAGGCTTCCGCTACGGTGTCCGCAATCACGGAGATTTTGACCTGAGAAATAATGCAGGTAGCACGATCGTGGGCTATGACTTTAATGGCGATGGCAGTCTAGGTACTAATACAGTTAGTGAAGTTAGCTTCGACTTTGACCTCAATGGCAATGGGAATAAGACCGATACGACTGTTAAAGAGACTGATGTAACGGCTAAAGCCGCTCGCAGGATTAACGGTTTCGGTGCTAACAACTACGTCACTAACGGTTTGAGTAGCGGTGCTGCTTTTGACATTATCAATCAAGAAAAGTTCGGGCAAAGCACGGGAACTAGCGTTTCACCACAAGACGAAAACTACCGCACTAACACAGGTGCTGCTCCCAACAGTTCCTACTTCAACAATTTCATTACGCCAGTTCAGCGACGGGCTAATAATTCAATTAAATTTCCAGAGTATGTGATGGAAATCTGCCGGAAGTTGCCTGTTTCAGCTTGCGGACCTAATGACTGGGTAGTTGGTATTGATGCCGGTACTACTGGAGTATTTGATGCACCTGCTGGACCTGATGAAATAAAAAAAGCAAGCACTGTCCCAGTAAGCACAGCGGTCACTAAACTGTTATCAGGTACAACAGCTAAGCCAGCTATCGATCCAGCAGATAGACGATATCCCCGTCGCGTAGCTTTTGTGCGAGACAACTCAGGTAAGCTGGTTTTGGATAGCAACAGTCGCCCTATCGCGCTGGGAATTGCTAGCCCCACTGCAGTAGCTTTCTATGCTACTTCCACAACTCCTGTCACTGTGGACGGTACCCCCATAACTCCTGTCACTGGTCAGCCTCAGCTAGCAGATAACGCTCTTTGGTATGCGACCACCAATACTCCCGCTAATCCCAACGCTCCGACCCAAATTAACTATGGCAAGGATAAACCTCTGTTTTACGCCAAACTACCCACAGCTACAGTTGAGCAGCCACAGCTAAGACCTACTTTGCAGATTCAGGCCACAAATTCTAATCCTGTGGCTGGTTTGGTTCCTATACAAGGCCCCAACGCTAACGACGGAACGCGATGGATGCAAAGAGCACGGACTACGGAGTTTAACCTCATAGTCGCCTCAAATGACGTTCCTTCACGGGCGCTCTCTGCCAGCCTTGGGGAAACCAATGGAGGTATGCAAAACTTACCGCGCTTTATGGAAAATTGGAGAGGACTAACTACCTCGATCGCGGGTTCGTTTATCCAATTCAAGCGCAGTGCTTACGCAACGGCTCCTTATCAATCAGTTCTGGATATCGCTACTACTACTCCTTTTAATGCCAAAATATTCGACAGTCGCCTCGAAATTCCAGCGGATACCCGCAGCATTTACAGAGTTCAAAACGCATTAGGTGCGATCGGCTATTTCGTTGCACCCGATCGGGAATGGGGATTTGATGTAGGTTTGCTTTCACAGCCCCCAGACTTGTTCGCGCAAAAATTTACTCTCCCTGCTACTCAGAAAAAACCTGACGAATATTTCAGAGAAATCAGCCGGGATGATGATTGGGTAAGAGCTTTGTTGTGCGCTGAAAAATTGAACAACGACCCCGCTCGCACTTTCTCTGGTAAGTATGCTGCAAATGACAGCGCTACAAAACCAAGAACAGACTGTCCTAAACTTTCCTGACCTTTAAACGCTCACATTCCTGAGTTCAAAATGCGGAGTGCTTACTATGATCAAACGCCAACAGCCACACAGTAGTTTACATAAGTCTCAAGAAGCCGGCTACACGATTATCGAGTCATTGGTAGCGATGATTGTAGTTTCGGTGCTGATGATTGCGATCGCCCCTGTGATGGCTTTCTCAGTAGCAACTCGCGTACAAGCCAAACGGATAGAAATGGCCACTCAAGCCGCCAAAACCTATATTGAGGCGCTCAGGTCTGAGGCGCTCAAACCCGGTACTAACAACGGGTTTCCTGCTCAGTACACAACCCCCAAATTAGAGGACAGCCCCGCTCCAGGCAACATCAACGCTCTTTATTGCATAGACAAAGATGGGAATGGCTGTACATCTGACAGCAATCAAGACTTTGTAGTTCAGGGCTACTACTATAACAACTTACCCGCTGCTACAAATCCGACAAAAACAGGCTACAGCTTAATTGTTCGGGTTTACAGGGCTAATTCTTTTGCTGGTAGCGTCGGAGCCCTAAAAACTCAGAAGGATCTAAACGCACAGCAAGGAATTACTAGCTCAGGGCTGGGAAATCTCCGAGCGCCTTTGGTAGAAATGAGAACAGAAATAGGTGCTAGCGATCGACAAGGTGCTTACAACAGTTTGTGTACTCGCATTAATGGCGCCGCCGGCTGTCAGTAATCATCAAAGTCCCCGTTATTAAATTTAAAATCGCTCCCCCCATTTGGCAAAGGAAACAGTCAAAATGAAAACTTTACTCAGGTTGCTTCTCAAAAGTCAGCACCAGCGAAACCGCTCCGGGCCAGCTCCAACAGAAAAGGGCATGACTCTAGTCGAGCTCTTAGTCGGAGCAATTATGGCATTTTTAGTCATCACGCCGATGCTCGCTTTTGTAGTTGATATGCTGAATACCGACAGGAGAGAACAAGTCAAGTCAAATACCGAGCAAGACCTTCAGGCTGCCGTTGATTTCATCTCCCAAGATTTGAGTCAAGCTATTTATATTTACGATAAAACGGGTATTGATTTAATTAGAAATCAACTTCCCGATGCTGCAGATGTAAACACGAAAATTCCGATACTTGTATTTTGGAAACGACAGCTAATCAAAAAAGCACTTCCTATCGACGCGAGTATAAAGCCCCTAGATTGTGTAAGTAATAGTGACAAATGTAATGATACCTACGTACTATCATTAGTTGCTTACTACCAATTTAAAGAAACTAATCAGCAGTCTATTTGGTGTCAGCCTTCAGGTGGCAATTGTCCTACCCGTATTGCTCGTTATGAAATTAGGGATGGAGTAAAAAACCCTTACTCGATAGATCCAGCCGCTCCTTACTATAGCAATAGTGAGACAATAGAATCTCAACGACGAGATCCAGCTTTTGAGAAAGATTTTGCCTTTTCTGAACCCACAAAAAAGGTGACAGTTGCGACGGGACTGACAGATCTCCAATCGGGGGCAAAAAATCCGCAAGTTCTGGTTAACTACATTGATTCCACTACACCAGGCCCGACATTATCACCCACTGAATGTAAGACGGCTCTTGGTAATCCTACTGACCCAAAAGATGCAACAAAGTTTCTAGACGAAGCAACGCTAAAAGTAATTGACGCAGGTACAAATAGCTTCTACGCTTGTGTAGATACAGCGAGAAACATAGCCAGAGTTACTATTAGAGGAAATAGCCTGCGCCGCATTCAAACCGATGCTGATTATGATGCCAAAAAATCGGCATATTTCCCAACAGCAACCGTTCAAATACAAGGCCTAGGTGGGTTAGGACAGTAACTTATGCCTGAAACACATTTCCGAATCGCCGCCGGCGGATAAACAATAGGAGAATACCATGAAAACCCCACCAATATTATTAAAACTTTTGCATAACTCGGCTGCCAAGCCCAGCCCTAATTTCAACAAAACTGCATCCAGAAAAGATGATGGAGGATTCACGCTTCTAGAAATGGTCGTGATAGCGTTAATCATAGGTATATTAAGCTCGATCGCCGCTCCAAGCTGGGTGGCCTTCATCAACAGACAAAGAGTTCGCACTGTGAACGATCGCGTTTTGCAATCATTACGACTTGCACAAAGCGAAGCAAAGCGAACTAAGCGTGATGTCAGAATTGAATTTGATACAACTGTCAATCCGCCAAAAGTTAAGTTTGACCCGCCACTAGCGACAGGTGGTAGTGAGCAAAAGCTAGATGCTGGAGGCGACATTAAACCGGGCACCATTGCACTTTCAACGAATGCAAATGCTGGTTTTTATACAGAGGTTCCTCCTATTGCTGCAAACTCGATCGTTTTTGACTATCAGGGCAATGTAAAAAAATTGCCTCCAAGTACAAATCCTGCAATTACCAACGCACGATTTGTTGTCACAGTTGCTCCATCTCGCGGTGGTGCTAAGCAGTGCGCGATCGTGGAAACTATCATAGGAGGAATGAGAACTGCTGAAGGAACAGAATGCAACTAACTGAGTGTCGATCATAGCTTTCAATAAATTTAATCTTAATCCATAGCATCAATTCCGCATAAATGCAGAATTGCTAAAATCTATTAACTTAAATTATTTTATATTTCAAATCCTATTAAAACAGTCAAAATATGCAGCTAGAACTAAAACAAATAATCATCCAGCCAGGAAATCAACTATTACTCAAAGATATAACCTGGTCAATGTTTGAAACCCTACTAACAGAATTGGGAGAAAGTCGCGCATCCCGACTTTCATACAGCAAGGGAACATTAGAAATCATGGTTCCCCTACCCGAACACGAAGTTGGCAAAGTCCTGATTGGTAACTTAGTCGAAGCACTACTCGAAGAACTTGGTATGGAATTTTGGTCTCTAGGTTCCACTACATTCAAAAATCAAAAAATGGCTCAAGGAGTAGAACCAGATACCTGTTTTTACATCCAAAACGAAGCCGCAGTCAGAGGCAAAAGCCGCATCGACTTAGAAACAGACCCACCTCCCGATTTAGCCATAGAAATCGACCTCACCTCCCGCACTCAGTTCAACAACTACGAAGCATTAGGAGTTCCCGAATTGTGGCGCTACAACGGCCACAACCTGCAAATCAGCGTACTGCAAGATGGAAAATACATACAGTGCGATCGCAGTCTCCAGTTTCCCAACTTCCCCATCACCGAGCTCATCCCCCAATATTTAGAACAAAGCAAAACAGCCGGCAGAAACGTCGCCATGAAAGCCTTTCGATCTTGGGTAAAAGCGCAAATTTAACGGGGCGATGACAAAATTGCTGTAGGGAAACCGCACTACCGTTCCCTGATATCATTTCCGGTAACACCGGAATGATGTTGACTGTTGACGGTTGACTGTTCGCTGTCAACAGTCAACCGTCAACTCGAATTTACTATTCCAATGCTAACGAATTTGATATCATAACTGCTTAACTAACCAAGCGATCGCCCCTTCAACATCAGCAACCTGCTCAACATCCGCAATCGGCGGCCGCTGCACCATCACCACGGGAATTCCCAGTTCCCTAGCCGCAACAATTTTCGCATAAGTAGCACCGCCCCCGCTGTTTTTACTAACAATTGTATCAATATGATATTCTAATAATAATTGGCGCTCATCTTCCAAAGAAAAAGGCCCCCTTGCTAATAACAATTTACCATTAGGAATAGGAGTATTTAGTGCCGGAGGATCGATCGCCCGCATCAAAAACCAAATAGCATCCAAACCAGCAAAAGCAGCCAATTCCTGCCTACCAATCGTCAGAAACACCCGCTGAGACAGCCCTAATAAAGCCTGTGCAGCCTCCGAGTGGCTGGCAACTTCAATCCAGCGATCGCCCTCCACCCTCTCCCAAGCAGGACGCACCAGCATCAAAAAGGGCACATTACATTCAGCAGCAGCAACAGCAGCATTAGCAGAAATCTGAGCCGCAAACGGATGAGTAGCATCGATTAAGAAGTCGATCGGGCTATTGAGCAAAAACGCCGCCAGCCCAGCCGCCCCACCAAACCCTCCAATTCGCACCGTACCCGTTTTTGGGGTAAAAGGCTGTTGAGTGCGTCCTGCCAGCGAAGATACCACCTCAATTTCAGCAATTTGAGACGCTCTTGCCGCCAGTTCAGCAGCATCCCCCGTCCCGCCCAAAATTAACAACCGTTTTTTCATAAAATTAGTCCTAACATATCGAACTAATACCTAAAATTTTGGTTAATAATGTCTTTAAGGATCGTCAATTAAATAATTTCCCTTTTTTCTTGTGGGATGGGCGTCCCGCCCGTCCCCGATAGACGGGCGGGACGCCCATCCCACAACAAACAGGAAAAGTGGATTTTATTTAATTCTCATTCCTCAGTAAAGTTTCAACTGCCAACAAAGATGATTCGCTCACTGTTCACATTTTTTACAGTATTAATTGTAACCGGGTTAGTTTGGCTGGGAAATATCGCCCCCGTTGCCGCACAAGTACAACCAACAGATATCACAGATCCCCAACAGGAATTGGGAGAACTCGTTCAAAAAGCTTTTGAAGCTACAAATGAAGGCAAATTTCCCGCCGCTGAAACTTTTTGGACTCAAATTATTGACAAATTTCCCTCACAAGCCGCCGCTTGGAGCAACCGAGGCAATTCTAGAGTCAGCCAAAACAAACTACAAGCAGCTATTTCCGACTACGAAAGAGCGATCGAACTAGCACCCGACGCCCCCGATCCCTACCTCAACCGCGGCACCGCCTTAGAAGGTTTAGGACGCTGGGAAGAGGCGATCGCAGACTACAATCATGTACTAGAATTAGACTCCCAAGATCCAGCCGCCTACAACAACCGAGGCAACGCCGAAGCAGGTTTAGGAAAATGGGAACAAGCAATTGCCGACTACAGCAAAGCCTTTGAACTAGCCCCCGAATACGCATTTGCCCGCGCCAACCACGCCCTCGCACTTTATCAAAACGGGCAAACCAAAGAAGCAATTCGCAACATGAAAAACATCGTCCGCAGATACCCCCAATTTGCCGACATGAGAGCCGCCCTCAGCGCCTGTCTTTGGGAAGCCGGAAAGCGCGGCGAAGCTGAGAGCAATTGGGTAGCAGCAGTCGGCCTCGATGCCCGCTACAAAGACCTCGATTGGGTTGCCAATAACCGCCGCTGGCCACCACTTGCAGTCAGTGCATTAGAGAAATTCTTGCACTTGCAATAATCTCACAACACCAATGAAAAATTGCGAGCATCCCCTGGATTGTGGGGTTTAATTCCTAAAAGGGATGCTCCCAAGAATTGCCAAATGTCATCCTAAGCTAGCAGTAAACAAACTATTGAAGAACACTTTAAACCCTTCTTCCTTGTTTCTTTTTTACTCAATCTTCATCCCTTAAATTCGTTCCCTCCCTTCAATTATCTTCTCAAAACTCGTATTCCACATCTCCAGAAACAATCTTATCTGTCACCAACATTCTGTACAGTCCCAGTTCTTCAACAGTAACTTTTCCGTCAGCCCAAATCGCTCTATTGATGTCTTCCATCTCTTGCTTAGATATCTTGCCGTCAGCAACAGCTCGCTCGATTTGGACTTGGAGCTTTTCTAGTTGCCGACTTTCTTCCGGCGTAGCTTGTTTATCAGTCGATCGCGAAACTAACATAGTTGCTTTCTCCTAGAGCTTGACCTCTACTCTGTACTAAGCCGCAGCAGCAGATATTGTCAACTCAAAGATGCAAAAATTGACAAATAAATGTAACAAAACTACATTTACTTGTCAATAGGATAAGGTGCAAAATTATTTAACAAAATTACATTTGTTGGTCAATAGTATCAATATCAAATCCGCGCTTCATCGTCGGGCCTAAAGTCGAATCAAGCTGCCAACAAATAATTCGCGAAATTTTCAGTTTTTTGACCCCTCCTTCTACAGTCAACAGTCAACAGTCAACAATCAACAATCACCTGACGGTGCAACGGGAATCGATATGACTGGCCTACTGAACTAAGTCTCGAATCCGCGCAGCCGTCAACTCCTCGACATTCCTGAAAACCGCTGCAGCACCCGCATTTTCCAGCACCTTAGCATAAGCCTCACAGCGCACAGCATCATCCAAAACATGAGGTGGCAAAATACCAGTCCCCAGCCAAACTCGATGTGGTTGCAATTCCCGCGCCTTCACAACCGTGTAAATATCGGCAACCGTATCTCCCGCGTAAATCACGGGCAAATTTTTTTCTAAACCGTGCAGAGTTTCCAACTGTTCAATTGCAGAGAAAAGTCCAGCCGGATCTGGTTTTCCCGGTGCATCTTCCATCGCCACCAACACCGGGGAATTTAAACTCAGTTTCCCTGACAAAACATAAGCAGCTTCATCCCGCATCGCCCCGCTAAAAAAGCCCCAAACAATCCCCCCAACCGTTAAACTTTCCAGGTAAGCCGGACTTAACAACAGCGGTTCGTCACAAATGTAACCAGTCCAATTATTCTCATCGGGCCCGCGATAGCGACTTTGGAAAAAAGCCACTAATTCCTCATAGTTGAGAGCGAGTTTGTTTCTCGATCGCCCAATCCCCTCAAAATAACGGCAAACTAACTCGAAAGACGCCTGCCAGTCATTATTCCACACTCCCTCCGACTTCAGAGAGTCGATATCGAGAGAATTCGGACGAAAAGCACCCGCCGTGAAATGTTCCACCGCATCCGCAATTGCCCGCCGGTAGGAACCGGACACATCCCGCACCACACCGTCAATGTCGAAGACTAAAATAACTCTGTTCACAGCTTAACTATCCTTGTACCTAGGGCGGGTGAGAACCCAAATTTTATCTGTTCCCAGCCCCTGAGTGGCGCTAAAACCAGCCGTGCCACAAAACTTTTCATGGCCGATGACCAATTATCGAACAGAGTGTGCTACGCTTAGCGATTGTAGAAATTTTTAACAAGTTCGATCGGAACCCTGGAGGTTTGCTTGTCCAAGTTCATCTTAAAAGTTCTCTGGCTAGAAGAGAATGTTGCCCTCGCCGTTGACCAAGTTGTCGGCAAAGGAACTAGCCCGCTGACATCCTACTTTTTCTGGCCTCGCAAAGATGCCTGGGAAGACCTCAAAAACGAACTCGAAGCCAAACACTGGATTGCTGATAACGATCGCGTCGAAATCCTCAACCAAGCCACAGAAGTCATCAACTACTGGCAAGAGGAAGGCAGACGGCGCCCGATGACTGAAGCTCAGTCAAAGTTCCCTCTAGTGACTTTTACCGGCAGCAACTAAGCCCAGCTTTAATTTGCTACCCATATACATTGCCTGTTATGGCTGACGAGGGGAAGGAGAGAGGGGAGAAGGCGAGAGGATTTGACGCTTTTTCCACCTCGCCGTGAAAAATACAATTTAAATCCGCTACAGCTTTTCTTGATACTAACTCCGATTTTGGAACCTACTGGGGTTTTGGGCTAGGTCGATTTGAGATTTTAGACTTGAGATTTATCCAAAATAAAGCTCTCAAATCTGATTTAATACAATCTAAAAAGACTAAGCAACCAAACCAAATAAATCTAAAATCGGCTTTTTTATACTCTTGAATTGTACAGTCAGCTCTCAACGTAATTCCCCCGAACCTCCAACCTCAAGCCTCAAAATCCATCCGTTAAATCCGTTAAATCTTGTACACGGATTCCTTCTTCCTGACATCCGTTACATCAGTTAAACAATCCGTTGCCGAACTTCCTTCTTCCTTCTTCGCGGAATCTATGGGCGCCGAAAGTACGATCGACCAGACCGAACAGCTACCGCTGGTAGTAAATCCCGACATTCTCCAGCAAGCAATCCTCTACAAAATTAATACTCGCATAAACGCTCGCGGAGAATTAATTTTCCCCTGCATCCCAGGAATGCTAAACCACTATCTCAAGTCGATAGAAAAGCTATTTAGCACTCTCGACAGACCCCTGCCAGAAGACCGCCGAGACGAACTCAGCAAGCTATTAGCCACCAAGTTAGAACAAGGCTACCGCACCTCCACAGCATCGATGCTGATCCTGCAATACGAATCAGTGCAGCCACCGCAAACCGGTTTAGCTTGCAAAGTCATTGTTACTAGCTCAACAGTTGGAGAACAGTACAAAAGCTGGGTAGAAACCAGAGAACCTCCGCTTTTCGGCTCTCATCCCGATGCAAAATTAATGACCACGGCTGCTAAATTGGGTACACCCGATCGAGTGCGGATTTTGGACGTGGGCGCTGGGACCGGCCGCAATACCTTGCCCCTGGCGAGATTGGGCTATTCTGTAGATGCGATCGAACTAGCCCCAGCTTTTGCAGAACAATTGAAAGCCGCAGTAACAGCCGAAAACCTTCCCGTGACAGTGACTGAAGGCGATGTGCTCGATCCCTTAATGCGGATGAAACCAGCCCGCTACCAGTTGGCAGTTGCCGCCGAAGTCATCTCACATTTTCGAGACAGCGATCAAGTACGGCTTTTCCTCGCTAAAATGTGCGATTCCCTGTCTCCCGGAGGCCTGTTGCTGTTCAGCACGTTTTTAACCGTCGGTGACTATCAGCCCGATGCCCTAGTGCGACAAGTTGCCCAACTCTCCTGGTCTACTTTATTTACGCCCCAAGAACTCGCCACCGCAATGGAAGGGTTGCCCTTAGTCCAAATATCCGACGAATTGGTGTTTGAGTACGAACGCCACCACCTGCCGGAAGGAGCCTGGCCACCGACGCCTTGGTTTCCCAGTTGGGCCACCGGTCGAGATGTCTTCCCGATGGCAAACGCACGGCCGCCAATGGAATTGCGCTGGATTTTGTGCCGCCGAAGTTAAAATTTTTCTCATTTTTAGGCGGACACAGCAATCAAAACGGTTAACTGGCAGTAACAGTTTCCTCAGATATTTTTATTTCAATAGCTTAAATCCGGCTAGCTGTTAATATGACGCTGCCGGCACAGAAAAATTTACAAAAATATATATTAAAATGTAAAGAGAGCGAAGTTCGATCGCCCCTGGGTGACAAACCCAGTGTCTGATTAGATCCAACGCTTGCCAACCTTTTATTTCTTGCGAAAAATTGGGTGGCTAATGGCAATCGGGCTTGCATAAAATTCGATCGTCATCTTGATGGGTGCAACTAAAGTTAAAATGAATTCAACAAACCTATTCCTCTCGATAGATGACTTTTTAGGGAATAGGATTAGCCAATAGATTAGCTCGCTAGTCAGCGATGCTGCTGAGAAACAAATATGCTTTTAACACGTCCACTACAAGCGTTTGGAGCAATCTTCGGGCACAAACCTTCCACAAATAGATCATCGATCGACCAAAAAACCAGTAAAAATTATTGGGAGGGGAATATTGAGTCCGCTGTAAACGAACAAATTGACTGGTACATCCAAGTGGAAATGCTAATGAGTAACGCTAAATCTTCCTGCACCAATGAAGAGATTACTGCTTGGCTGCGGGGATTGCTGACAATTGCTTGGGCAGACGGCAACTTTGACGAAGACGAGCAAAAAATGATTGCAAATCTAACTCAGGATGAACTACACCCGGTATCTTTTGAGGAGGGCTTTGAACCTATTGCCCCAGAGGAATTAGCCGCTGTGTTAGGGAAAGACACCGCCAAAGGCGAGGATTTTTTAAGGACAGCAGTCATGGTAGCTTTGGCAGACGGTACCTACTCGCTCAGCGAAGACGAGGTAATCTCTAAATTTTGCACAGCTTTGGGGCACAATGTAGAGGCGATCGAAGCTCTGCGACACACCATCGAAGACAGCAAATGCGATGATCCGCAGGGGCCCAGCAGCCAAATAGTTTTTGATGCGAATGTCGCCCCCGCCGCCGGAACACCCCTTTCATCTCGGCTACCTAAACCTCACCACAAAAATGTCCTGCAACCGGTAAAAGACTGGCTCGACGGCTGGGAAATTCACGACCCAAAATTGGCACACTTTGTCTGTAAAATTATTCCACCCCAGTGTCCGTTTGAGCGAGATGTCGTGTTATTTGGTCACAAAATCGTCCACATTCCGGCGATGTGCCAGATTAACCCGCTTTACGAACAGTTAGTCGGGATGCGCTTTCGAGCTCTCTGCTATTTGGCAGATGAATGTAAGGAAGATGTATCGTCCTATTGTTAAAAGGAATGGGTAATTGCTAATTGGTAATTCATTCCGGGGCGCAGAACCTCTATCTGTAGGATGCGCCCATAAGCACCTTACCGCTATAATTAGCACGTTAAATGCGTATTTGGCGAAGTTCTGTAATTAGCAATTGCTAATTTTCCGTAGTAAATTATTTGCGATGATTTAGAAACCGCTTTTTGGCAGAAAAAAAGATTTTTACAGCTCTTCGCACCTGATAAAAACCCAGTTTATTCTGTTGGCGTGCGTGATTTATGCAAATATAAAGTCTGCTTTTATAATACTAATTTAATAAAAATTTTGGTAGAATTCTGAAATTATTATATAGCTTATTAAAAGCTTTAAAAGCCGGACACGGCAGTGCCGTTTCCCTACAGATGCTCGCGTACAATCTCTCGCTCTGCACTACTTTTGAGAATTGGTATAATTATATTTTTCCGGCAACTGTAAATCGCGACTAAAGTTGGCTGTCATCCGCCGACGCGGACTAAAGGAAAAGGGGAATATGGTACTTGCATCTGGTATAATAATAACTAATGACTATTGACACTGACTATTGACTACTGACTAAATTATGCAATTTATCGATCGAGCAGATATTCAAGTCGCAGCCGGCAAAGGCGGCGACGGTATGGTAGCTTTTCGCAGAGAAAAGTATGTACCAGCGGGTGGCCCCTCTGGTGGGACGGGTGGCAAAGGCGGTTCCGTGTATATGGTGGCGGTGGAAAGCCTGCAAACGCTGCTAGATTTTCAGTACAACCGGATTTTTAAAGCCGATGACGGGAAGCGAGGCGCGCCGAAAAATATGACCGGTGCCGGTGGGGACGATCGCACGATCGAAGTTCCCTGCGGTACAGTAGTTTACGACGCGGAAACTCAGGCCATATTGGCAGATTTGGTGACGCCCGGACAGACTTTTTGCGTAGCCAAAGGCGGCAAAGGCGGTTTGGGCAACAAGTGTTTTCTGACCAATTCCAACCGGGCTCCCGATTATGCGATGCCGGGAAAAGAAGGAGAACACAAATTTTTGCGTTTGGAATTGAAGCTATTAGCTGAAGTTGGAATTCTGGGGATGCCGAATGCTGGCAAATCCACCTTAATTTCAGCTTTATCTGCGGCTCGCCCCAAGATAGCAGATTATCCGTTTACAACTTTAGTCCCGAATTTGGGCGTAGTCAGAAAACCGACCGGCGACGGTACTGTTTTTGCTGATATTCCGGGATTGATTGAGGGAGCTCACGAAGGTGCTGGCTTGGGTTACGAGTTTTTGCGGCACATCGAACGAACTCGGTTGCTGCTGCATCTGATCGATATTACTGATGAAGATCCGATCGCCAATTACGTCACAATTCAGGAAGAATTGAAGGCTTACAGGCGTGGTTTAGCCGATAAACCGCAGATTTTGGCTTTTAATAAAGTAGATGCGATCGACCTCGAAAGCGAAGAAATCGGTAATTTAATTAGCCGACTTAAAGAAATGAGCGGCGCTCCTGTTTTGTTGATTTCTGCCGTTAGTAGACTTGGATTGGATGAATTGATGCAGCAAGTTTGGCAAAAACTCGACGAGATGAACGAAAAACAGGCAGCGGAACTAGAAGCCGTCGTGAGTGTGTAATCGCTTTCTGGTTCCTGAAATTTCCGCGAATGGGTAAGTGTTTTTTTGAGGGGGTCAAATCTTTCGGCTGTAGGGCTGGTGCGGCAAGGGTTTGAGCCTCTGTGTCTTGAAAAACGATCGTTGAAAAGTATCTAACGACTGCTTTAAATCGCCTACAAGCCTGACAGTGAAAGTTACCAAAGGGGTATGGGGCAATGGCTAAGGCTGTGTGGCAAAGGCGGGAAATTTATTATTAGAAGCTTTATCTTATTTTGCGGATATAAGTTGAGCTACATTCACGGCATTTCCTAAAAATTCGCCTTATTATCCCTCATCAACTCCTACTGTAATTCCGCAACGCCCTGAATTACTATTTTTAACCAACTTTCTCCTCTAAACTGTCTTTTTTTTGTTCGAGAGCTGTCGATACAAATAGTCGAGGTAGTAAAAATCCCGACCGAGCTTTGTAGTCGGCAAATTCAGGATATCGTCCGAGTGAACGATCTTTTTTTATCATGTTAGGAATAAAAACACCAGCAACAAAAGCTGCCAGAATTAAAAAAGGTAGCCAGTGCTGAACTAGCATCGCAAACGATCCGTAGATGAGGATTTCTCCTAAGTAATTCGTATTGCGCGATCTGGCAAAAAATCCTTCAGTTATTAGTCCCGAACGGTACTTAAGGGTGTAATACTTCTGTGCATCAGCAGTATAGTGTAGAAAGACACCGATAATATTTAGGGAAATTGCTGCTGCCACTAACGGCAGAGGTGGTTGTGAGCCACTGCTAATCAAAATAAAAGGTGCTACCCAATAGAGACTAACTAACACAAAGCCGAATATTCCCGTTCCGACAGAGATTTCTTGTTCCCACTGTTTATCTGGATATATCTGGTCTTTGAGCAGCCACAACAAACCATAAGTACCGTGCAGGGCGAGATAAACCCAAGCACCCAAATTAAAATTTTGGTAAATGAACATCAATGTCAAAATAAATGGAAAGCTGAGTCCTTTGTGCAGATTGATAAAGTGCTTGCTTTTCATAGCTTTTGTTAATCTCTATCTAGTAAACTCAATCTCTGTTTATATTACACTTTTTTAGATCTAACTACTTATCACGAGCAAACTTATCAATCTGCTTCTATTTTGCCTGACGCGGTAACAAGCAACTTAAAAGCGTGACCGGAGTGCCCTCGTTCGTTTATTTGACAGCTCCGGCTCTCGGCTTAACAAAGAAAATCGATCGCGATTTCAGTAGCGATAGAATGTGGCGCGGCTCATCCGCTCCGAAAGCTTAATCAATGATTTCTCTAATCGGGCGATCGCTATTTAACAAGTTCATATCGTTTCCGGTTGCATGGGGATGATAAAGTCAAGGTCAATAATTTAACATTCCCCCACTCCCCACTCCCCACTCCCCACTCTCCATCATTGAAAAACGTGGTTTCTGAGCACCGATGAGTAAAGTCTTAAGTCTCGTTAAATTCCGTTTGAGTTGCGAATTTGCCCGTTGTAATCGACTCTCACCCTTCCATCTTGAGAAACCGTAACAACTGTCTCTACAGTATAGACAGACGAACCAGGCTTGGAACCCTTAAAAGTAAAAGTCCAAGTTCCATCGCCATTGTCAACAAAAGGCGATTCCTTAGAAGTACCGTGCATAGAAGCTTCAGCTCGATAGTTGCCTAAACCCCCATTAGCCCTTTCTGCTGCTTGACGGGCTAAGTTTTTTGCCCGATTGAGTTCGATATTGTTGTTAATCACTGTCACGCCATCGGTCTGATATTCAGGAGCAGGATTAGCGTTACTCAAGGTGGGGGAGACTCCAACGGCTAAAGTTGAAAGCGCTACCAGACCAGCAAGTCGAATGTTTAGTTTCATAATACAAACTGATTTATAGTTTGATAAAGTCTACAACGCTTGCCCGAAAAAACCCGGTTGAATTTTCAATTTTTAATTTTGACTTGTGAATCGTCTGGCATTTCTCCACCGTTCAAATAGCGGTAACTCATTCGAGAAATATCCCGAATCAATGTTTGAGCTGGCTTCTCCGTTTCCGGCGAATGCTTCACCATCACCGCCACCAAATAACGCTTACCGTTGGGCAAATCCACCATCCCCGCATCCGCAAGCATTGTATCAATGTTGCCGGTTTTGTGAGCAATAACTGAACCTTCGCCTAAACCTTTCGGTAGCAAAGAATCGTTTTTAGTTTGGCGCATGATTTGCAAAATGCGATCGCGCGATTTCACCGATACCAAATTACCCCGATCGACCTGGGCTATGATATTAATCAAATCCTTCGGACTGGTAGTATTAGTTCCCTCCAAATCTGGCAATTTATTATGCAGAACCGTGGTACTCAAACCCCAATTTGCAAAATTCTGATTTAAAACCTCAGCACCTCCCAACAATTCAATCATCATATTTGTCGCCGTATTGTCGCTGACAACAATCATCTTTTGGGCAACTTCCAAAGCCGAATACTTCTTACCAGGGGAGTCGTCTTGCATCTCCCCAGAACCGCCGACAATGTGTTCTGGCTTCAGCGTCAGCATCTGATCTAACTGCACTTTCCCCTCATCTACTGCTTGAAAAAAAGCTACTAAAATTGGCAGTTTAATTGTGCTAGCTGAAGCAAAAGCAGTATCCCCATTAAAGTTTAGGTAGCTTCCAGTATCTAAATCGACTAGAAATATTCCGGCTGTCAAACTAGGATTTTCTGTAGCTAAAACCTGAACTTGCGTTTTCAAAGCTCCTAATTCTTGATTCAGTTGCAGCACTTCTGGGGTTGCGGGTGCCGCAGATGCGCTATCGCCTGGGTTGTTCTGCCCTGTGCTGGTTTGTTCTTCTGTCGCTACAGTGGATGCTCGACTCACAGCATTTACCACCGACAGCAGCGTACCGCAAATCACCGCTATGCCAACTCCCAAAATCAGCAAGCGAGTAGCATACACCAACGGCGGTACGCTCCGAGGTGCAGAGCGTTTACCCGGTCTCTGACTCGCTTGTGGGCGGGGTTTAGGCACGGGGGTTTTTTTGGCATCTGCGGGGATTACCGTGTCTTGAATGCGAACAGGGGGCGAACTGGGACGACTTCCACGGGTTGTAGGGGGAGTGGCTGTGGGGAGCTGGCTGTTGGGATTGCTGGCGATCGAACTCACGTTTTCCCGCTCCAGAGTCGGGTCCGGAAACTCGAACATATCGACAGCAGCGAGACCTTTTTTCGCTGGTTGGCGAGTCTTCGACTGCGGAGTTTTGCTGGTTCTGGGTTTTCTGGGGTTAATTGCCGATCGGGGATCGGATAAAAAGTCTTGTGTAGCAAATTCTTCCGAAGATGTGGGAGAATTTGCTCCAATTCTGCTGCCGCGGCCCTGTGGCAGTGGCAAAGTCGCAGGTTCGGGCGATCGAATTTCTGAATTGCCGTTTTGCGGTTGGGGAGGGCGGCGGCGGCCCGATTTGCCAGACTGACTTGCTTTGCCGGACTTAGGCTGCTTTGAGCCGGAGTTGGGAGAGGATATCGACGAGGATATCACCGATAATATCGATCCTTTGGGAAACCGCTCTGCCACGTCTTACTCCTTCATCACTAATGTAAAGTTCAAGTTTAAGATTTTTCAGCTTGCCAGCCAATCAATTTTAGATTTTAGATTTTAGATTTTAGATTTGCCCCAGACGCTGCATGGTATCAGCAACCAGGTTTATTGCTCGCAAATTATCGCAAAGCTTAGGTTTTTAGTCAAGAAACCCTGTTATGAAAGTGACAAGTGGGTGCAGGAAAGTTTTCTGTGAAAAACAATCCTCAATCTCACATCCCCAATTATCAGCATTTGTCCTAGCTATCCGTTGGATTTTCCGGTAACGCCCCATCCAGAGTATCAGAATTTGCCTCTCGTGGGTAAGTTTTGATTGCCCATTCTGTTTGGCGGAGGACGCCCCGCAGCATGGCGACTTCATCCACTGTCGGATAGGCTCTGTTGTACAAACGCCGAAATTTTTCCATCCGGCTTGCTGCTGTGTGCTGCTGCAAATATCCTATTTTTAACAGCAAAGTTTCTAGTTGCTGGTAATATCCCTCTAAATTTTCCAAGGAAGCACTGGCGAGGGGAATTGAGGGATTTTCTGTCTGGCGGGTGGCAAGTTGTTCTTGGTAACAAGTTGATAAATTATCTGTGGCATCGGGTATTGAAGAGGCAGAGCCTCTGGATATGCGTTCCCTGGCTGAGCCTGGGAACGAGGCATCTTCTTCTTCCTTCCCTCTTCCTTCTTCCCTCTTCCCTCTTCCCTCTTCCCTCTTCCTTCTTCCTTCTTCCCGGTATAGTTCGTAACAGCAGATAGCGACGGCTTGGGCGAGATTTAGGGAAGTGTAGGCATTGCTGCTGGGAATGCGGATCAGGCGCTGAGCGCGGTTTAATTCGGCATTGGTCAAGCCGCAGTCTTCTCGACCGAAAATTAGGGCGCTGGGGGCTTCAAGGAGCCAAGGCAAGGCATCTGCGGGTTCTTCTAGTTGTGTTGGCAACGATCGACAATCATCCCCTGTAGTTGCGATCGCTCTGACACACCCAACCAAAGCAGCGGGCAAACTCTCGACTACTTTGGTAGTTTCCAATATGTCGGCGGCGCGAACAGCCATCAGTCGGGCTTCTTCCCCTAAATGATCGCATTGAGGATTTACCAAAACTAATTGGTGCAAACCCATATTTTTCATGACACGGGCAACAGAACCGACATTCAATGGACCGGCAGGTTCGACTAAGACGATTCGGATGTTGGCGTCGGCCGTTTCGAGCATTTTTATTTCGGGAGGTGTTAGGCAGAAATTGGTTGTTTTGTTTGTTTTGATTAAAATTTAATCTGTAATGTAATGTCAAAGTTAGCATGGCCAAGCAGCGATCGAAATCTGATTTACCGACAAAAATGTGCCCAGTCTGCGATCGACCTTTTACGTGGCGCAAAAAATGGGCCGACTGCTGGGATGAGGTCAAATACTGCTCCGAACGTTGTCGTCGCCGCCGTTTGGCGGCTCAAGATTAAGAAGTTAGGGCAAGTTGCTCGATCGAAGCTAAGATTGCAAAGGAAAAATTTTAGGTTATTAGGTTATAAATTATGGCATCGCAACAAGTGCAACCAAAGCTAGTTATTCACGGCGGTGCCGGCAGTTCTCTACACAGTAAAGGCGGAATTGAGGCGGTGCGAAAATCGCTTTACGATGTTTTGGACGAAGTTTATCCGCTGCTGAAAGACGGTGCAAGTGCCGTAGATGCAGTGGTGCGGGGGTGCCAATTGTTGGAAGATGACCCGCGATTCAATGCCGGTACTGGTTCTGTGGTGCAGTCGGACGGTCAAATTCGGATGAGTGCTTCGCTGATGGACGGTTTGATGCAGCGTTTCAGCGGGGCGATTAATGTTTCTCGCGTTCAACATCCGATCGAACTTGCTCAATTTTTGCAGCATTCGGACGATCGAGTTCTCTCTGATTTTGGTTCGGCGGAATTGCTGCGAGAACTTCAATTGCCGATTTACGATCCGATGACGGATTTGCGCTTGCATGAGTGGATGCAGGAACGCCAAGGCAATTTTAGTAAAGCAATGGCTGACGTGGTTGCCGAACCGGCCGGTATGGGTACGATCGGAGTCGTAGCTTTGGATGTGCATGGACGCTTGGCTGCTGGAACTTCGACTGGTGGCAAGGGTTTTGAGCGGATTGGGCGGGTTAGCGACTCGGCGATGCCGGCGGGAAATTATGCGGCCCAAAGTGCGGCGGTAAGCTGTACGGGGATTGGCGAGCACATTATGGACGAGTGTTTGGCCGCGCGAATTGTGGTTCGGGTGACAGATGGTTTAAGTTTGAAAGCTGCTTTTGAGCGTTCTTTTACTGAAGCTGACGAGCGTCAACGGGATTTTGGCGCAATTGGAATTGATGCTAGCGGGGCGATCGCTTTCGGCAAAACTAGCGAGGTGATTTTGGGTGCTTTTCACAACGGTATGGAAATGGGTGATACTTTGGAAATGAGCAAGGGAACGCTGATTTTTATTGCTTAGCAAAGATTAGATTTGTTGCTTTTTTTGGATGCGATCGCGTATTCGCCGCGCGATCGCATGATTGGGACTACCTCCTGTTTACGTCTTAACCGTCTTGCCGGTAGCTCTACATAACATGAGTTCAAACGATATTAAAGAATTAGCAGAACTGCTTCGACGCTTGCGGCAAGAAGATAAAAATCTTCGCGTGTTCGGCGCAGATTCTCACCAATACAAACTGGAACAAACGCTTGCGGAAGCTGAGTTGCAGAGTTTCGAGCAGAAACATAAAATCAAGCTGCCCAAAGATTACCGTTTATTCTTGAAAGAAATTGGCAACGGTGGAGCAGGGCCCTTCTACGGTTTGGAGCTTCTTGAAAAGGCCGCACAGTATCGCGATTTGAGCAAACCATTCCCTTTCACCAAAGCAACAGACTCTTATTCAGATGAGGAGTTGGAGGAGTGGGGCGATAGAGACGAATATCCCGGCGTGTTGGAGTTATGCCATCAGGGGTGCGCCATCTACTCTTATCTCGTTGTAAACGGCCCCGCACACGGCACGATTTGGAACGGCAGGGAGGATTTCTATCCAACGGAATTGTCTTTTGGCAGATGGTATCGCCGCTGGGTTGAGAAGGCATTGCGGACTCTTGAAAATGAGCCGCTTGTGGATAAGCTCGCATTGGGAATGTCCAAGGAACAAATCTTAGCGGCAGCGGGAGGCGACTGGCAAGAACGAAAAGCCCTTTGTAACTCAATTTATTTCTTTGAAGCTCCAGAAATCCCGGCTCAACTTGAGTTAAACGAAGACAAAATAGTTATCAAAATCAACCTTTGGCCTTTCATATTAGCGCAGCCATAGGAAGGGCGGCATTACGCCATAATTAATAACCTCCTAATAGCCTTGGCGGTTGCTATAATACCCGCTTTATTTTTTAGTCTTTTAGAGAGGGACTTCGTTTGTGTAGTTTGAGGTAAAAAGCGATTTCAATCGCCGAGTGACACAGAAGATAACTAAAATGGATTTGGTAGAAAAAACATTAAATCAATTATAGTACAACAATTTAAGCGATCGCGTCACCTTTGTAATCTTAAATCTGCAGTTGCCAAAGTTTAACAGTACCGTTCTCCCCGCCGCTAACCAGAGTTTCAGCCAAAAGCCCGATCGCCACCGCAGACACAGGGCTAGAATGTCCATCTAAAGTGTGCAGCAATTCGCCGCGAAAATTCCAAAGTCTAACAGTACCGTCAAAACAGCCCACTGCAAAGTATTTCCCGTCGGGGCTAATTGCGGCGGCGGAAGTAATGCGAATTCCTGTGTGCACGGAATGCAATAAGTCGCCTGTTTGCAAATTCCAAAGTTTGATAGTTTGGCCACCATGATTGACAAGAATTTGGCTATCGGAAGAAATCGCTACATAATTTTCGCTGCCAAATGTTCGTCTCACTTCGCCTCCGGGCAATTCCCACAAAGTGACTGTGGCGCGACAGAAACCGCTGGCTGCATTGAGGCCGCTGGCCACTAGCATTTTGCCGTTGGGACTCAGGGCGATCGCACTAATGTCATCCCCTTGATAGCCTTCCAAAACTTGCAGCAGTTGGCCGCTGTTGAGGTGCTGAAGCTTGATTGTGCCGCGGGTGGTGCCGATCGCCAAAATTTGCCAGTCGGGGCTTACGGCGACAGATTCGTGGCGGTGCACGTCTGCCAAACGCTTCAGCAGTTGGCCGTTTTGCAGGTTCCAGAGTTTGACTGTGCCCGCGCGCGATCGCGTCAGCAGCGTTTTGCTGGCGGGACTGAAAGCCACTAGCAACACGGCTGTTGAATGTCCGAAAATCGTCTGCCGCAGTTCCCCGCTGTGCAAACTCCAAATTTTCACTGTACTGTCGTCAGAGCCCGTTGCCACTAATTGTCCGTCGGGACTGATAGCTGCAGACAAAATCCTGTCTGAATGGTGAAGAGTGGCTTTTAAGATGGCGCCGGTTGAGGTTTTTAGCTGCGTTTTATATCCTGCTATTTCCAGCCAGTCGATCGCATCTCTCCAATTTTTGAGAGCATTTCGGGGTCGATTTGTCAATAATTCTATGTATCTGTACAAAGTTTTTGACAAATCAACTTCGACACCTTTGATTTGTTTGTTCAGAAAAACCGCGATTTCCGCTGGGCTGTAGCCGCACAACAAGCCACAGAGATGCCGCTTTTCTACGGGTGTCAGCCCTCTTCTGGTGTGGGGGGCGAATTCTTGTTTGGCATTTGCCAAGTCGGTGTAAAGCTTTTGGATTTCCCAGCGGTTGCTTGCCCGTGCAAATGGTTCTTCTGGTCGATGGAGGGTAGAGGGTATCATTTGCGGCAGTCGCGATCGAGTTCCTAGTCAAATTCCTAACCAAAATCCTAACATTCGCTGTGCGCGATCGAACTGTTGTCACCGCTAATCTATTTTTAACACGGCCAACAGGGTAATGAGTTTCAGGTAGAAAATCTGCTCTTTTACTGTTGGCAAAATAACTATACATCAATCGGAGAAATAGAAAATGCCTGGAATTGCGATCGCTTTATTTTTCATCCTAGGTTTAGTTTTAAGTCTTGTTGGCTATTTTTGGGGATTAGTTCAAGCTTTTGGACAGGAAACTATTTGGGGAGTGCTTTACTTGCTTGTCCCCTTGGCTTCATTGGTTTTTTATATCAAAAATTGGAGCAATAAAAAAATTAGAAAAACATTTTTACTTCAATGTGCGGGATTGCTAATGTTTGTATTGGGAGGCATTACTGCTTCAGTATTTTATGGCAAAAATTTTGTAAAAATCTCTGACTCTGGGCCTAATGTAAAGCAGCCGGCTAACGAGCAATCGCCCTCTTCTTTTCCTTCTGATTTCAACACTTCTCAATCACCCTATCAAGAGTTATCTCCTGCTTTCGAGTCATTTCCTGTTGCCGCAGCACCTGTTGCTGAGCCTAATTCTGCTCCTGTTGCTCAAAAAGATCACTTCAAACAATCGATGAAACTCGGCTATATCTACTACGGGCAGGGAGACTATCAAACCGCTTTAATCAATTTTAACAGAGCTTTACAGGTACGTCCGGGCGATGCTTATGCTGTTAAGGCTGTTTATAACACCAAAAGTGCGATCGTCCAAAGCAATGTCAAATAATAATCCGTGCATTAAAAGTTGCCTACAGCGGATAGATAAGTAATTTACATTGTTTTTAAACTCAACAACTATTAAACTAATGAAAATTTTCAAGAAAACAGCAAATAAACTAATAATTAAAACTACGAGTTTCTGATAGTCTGCTATTAATTTGTTTCTTCCTCATCATTGGATTATTGCAGATTATTTTAGCATCAAATTGGATAATGGGAGGTATATTTATGTTGTTTTCGCTGTCCTTGTTGGACGGCGCGATAGATGAAACATACATTTCTGATAAAACTTTTAGCAAAATGACTGTTAAACGACGGGGTGTATGGTTTAATGATGTTACCGAAGGCTCAACTCACGAGATTTCTGCGGTGGAATGAGAGGAAGTGGGAGATAGCGATGGAAATCGTAGCTATTATGTTTATTTGTGGATGTTCGGGGGCTATATCATCTGTTTAAGAAGCTATTCACTAACAGAACAACACAAAATTGCTGATTTGATTCGCAGCTATATCTCGATTAGCGATAATCGCACCCTTAGCAATGTATTTGCTTTGCAAGGCCGTAAATCGTAAGTATCCTGTGGGGAAGCCCAAATTAATAACTAACGATAATTAAGCAGGTGTAAATAAACTTGACAATGTAACAAAATGTAAACCTGTACTCACCTGGGTGATTACTTTCCTACAGATTGCGAAGCTAACTTTTTATTCGCGATCACATAATTAATATATTTTTAAGATTCATCTATTTTAAATCATAAAAAGCTATCTTAAACCCAGCAGGTAAATTCGCGAGATTTGTTGTCGGTTAGAAGTTTTAGTGCTAACCTATTACCAAAATAAAAGGGGTCAGGGCAGAAGACGACTTCAAATAATATATAAGTTAACAATTCGACCGATCGGGTTAGTAAGGCGATCTGTAACATCATTTTTGGAATTTAAGGGCCAGGTAAATGAAAATAATCAAGCAAACAGCAAGTGAATTAATAATTCAGACTCAAAGCATATTTGATTTTTGGTTTCCTAGTTGTTTATTCATGGCTTTTGGACTGTTCGGGCTGGCTTTTGATTATCATAAAGCAACTCTGAGCTGCCAGCGATTGCAGGCAAAACAAGGCAGTTGCCAAATTGTGCGATCGAATTTACTGGGTTCAAAAATCCAAGAAATTGAGCTTGCTTCTTTGCAGGGAGCTAAAGTTCAAAGATGCGGCTATAAAACCAGAGTTGTACTTTTAACTTCTGTTGGCAATGTTCCTTTCACTCCTAACTCCACTAATTGGGGAACCCAAGACGCTGTTGCTTCCGACATCAATTTTTATGTTAAAAATGCCAAAGATCGATTGCTGCGTTTAAGTCAAGAAGATCGCTGGTTGGGATGGACAGGAGGCATATTTTTGCTCGCAGCAGCCGCAGTGATCGTTTTGAGAAATAATGAAACCTACAGCTTCGATGGAAATTTAAACACCTTGACTGTTAAACAGCGGGGTTTGTTGGCACGTAAAGTAATTGAATACTCTCTGTGCGAGATTTATGGTGTGGAAGTAGATCGAACCAAAGATAGGCAAAATGACACTTGGTATGAAGTCAGACTGTTAGTTTGTGGAGGATCTCGCATATCCCTGCCCAACACTATGAGCCCCTACGAGCAAGTAGAAATCGCTAAAGCGATTAACAACTATCTGCACCAGCAAAAATAAAAAAAATAGCCGATCGCGATCAACCCGATTTCTCAAGTTTGCCGACTTACGCAGAAACCGGGTTTTTCACCAAAATCTCTTCTACAGTGCCATCGCTTCCGTTATAAAAACCCGGTTTATTTGGTATTTAGTGCGAAATTCGTGGGTGGAAACTCATCATCTAAAAAGTGAACAACCGTTCACTTTTTAGGTTCTTTCAACTTCCAACCTGGTTTGACAACTTGCCGGGAACGCGCAATTACTAAACAATCCTTCGGCACATCTTCTGTCACCACAGAACCCGCAGCTACAGTAACATCTTCTCCCAAAGTGATCGGTGCAACCAGCACGGTGTTAGAACCAGTTTTACTCCGATCGCCTATTTGAGTTTTGTGCTTGTTTTTTCCATCATAATTTGCCGTAATTGTCCCAGCACCGATGTTGACTTTTTCTCCCAAAGTCGCGTCGCCTAAATAAGACAAGTGAGCGACATTAGTTCGATCGCCTATTTGAGTATTTTTCAATTCTACAAAATTGCCGACGCGGCAGTTCGCCCCAATTTCTGCGTGTGCCCGCAAGTGTGCGTAAGGGCCAATTCGCGAATTTTCAGAAACCATACTGTCAGAAACCACCGAATAAAGCACAGTCACATTTTCTGCAATTTGACTGTTTTCGATCAAACTGCCGGGGCCGATGCGACTCCCCGATGCGATCAAAGTGTTTCCCCGCAAGTGAGTTTGCGGTTCAATTACCACATCCGGCTGCAACTCTACGGTATCGTCAATGGTGATGCTGTTGGGATCGAGCAGCGTCACTCCCGCCGTCATCCACTTGTCCTTTATCCGCGTTTGCAAAATATCGCAAGCTGTAGCTAAATGCTTGCGATCGTTAATTCCCAATATTTCTTGATAATCTTCCACATCCACCGCCATCACCGGACTGAGGAAATTTACCGTATCAGTTAGGTAATATTCTTTTTGGTCATTATCTGCCTTCAATTCTGGCAAAATTTTCTCTAAATCCGGCCAATGAAAGCAGTAAACACCTGCATTAATGCGGTGATTTTGCTTTTGAGCTTGTGTGCAGTCGCGGTCTTCGACAATTTGCTCGACTAAGTTTTGACTGTCGGTAAATACTCGGCCGTATCCTTGGGGATTCGGCAAATTAGCTGTCAATAAAGTAGCAGAGTTTTGGTGCTTTTTGTGAATGGCAATCAATTGTTTGATAGTTTCTGCCCTCAGCAAAGGAACATCTCCATTTAAGACCAGCAAGTCTCCTTGAAATCCCTCTAAGTGAGGCAGCAATTGTTGAATGGCGTGACCTGTTCCTAATTGTTCGGTTTGTTCAACAAATTCTAGGGAAGGAAGTTGAGAATTTTTCCCTGATATTTCTTGACCTCTCATCAGCGATTCTTTAACGAGTTCGCCTCGATAACCGACGATGACAAGTCGCCTGGTAATTTGAATTTCTTGACAACTTTGGAGGACTCGCTCAACTAGCGATCGACCGCCCAATTCGTGTATAACTTTGGGCAAGTCAGATTTCATGCGCGTGCCGCGTCCAGCCGCTAAAATTGCTATTGCTACCATTGTGCGATCGAGTTATTTGCTATAAAAACTTGAATATTGACTAACTGATGATATCACTCGCTGCCCACCGATGACACTGCGATCGCACAAATTTTTCATCTAAAATTTCCCATCTCGCATCTGCGCGATCGAGGCTTTTTGCAGCCGGATGTCGCTTTTAGGGGCGATGCTTGCGGTTCAACTTAAGGCTGTTACGGTATCTGGACTTGCGCGCCCGGTATCAATTACCAGGTTGAAGCAGCGGTATTGGGCTACCGAGGGAGCATTGGTAACAAGTTAAGCTAAGAAAGCATTTGTCAATCAGCAATTATGCTCAACATTTACTCGGATTTTGGGCATAAAACTGAGATTTGGGCGATCGAGGAATCCTGCCGAGGGTGATATTTATACCTACTCCCTCTCAAATCGTGAATTTTCCACTCCTCAAAAAGCAGTTTTTTTGAGTAATATTACTGATTGACAAATGCAATTAAGTTTTAACTTGTCACCAATGCCGAGGGAGAGGATTTTCGCCTGTCCTGCAAACCTGAGTTCGGTTTGTAGAAAGGACTGAAGTCTTTTCCCAAGGGATGCCAGGGGTAGCGAGAGTGATAATTTGCATCTTTGGGCTAGGATTTGCCACGATACATTATACTATTTGTTGAATTTCAGTTATTGTGTTTTCAACTCCAAAAAACTCTTTCTGACTTTTTCATTTTTTCTACCTTTTACCTTCTACCTTCTATCTTCTGCGTTATCAGGTGTCCAGCTATGACAGAGCTTAATTTTCAGGAACTTGCCAAGCAGGGAAATCTCGCCACTGCGATCGCATCTTGGCTAAACAGCAAGTTGCAATCTGAAGGCATCACAGCCTCGGCAAATCTCGACGGCGATTGTTTGGATGTAATTGTTGAGGCCGAGCAGGTACCCATAGAAGATACATTAGTTGATTTTGTTCGCACCGAGCTGACGAATTTGCAGCCGGATTCGATTCGCAAAGTTAAGGTTGAGGGCCGAGAAAGCGGTCAGATTGCTGCTGCTTGGAGTCAAGAGTTTAGTGTGGAGAACAGCAATTTTGAACCGCAGAGCTTAGGGGGAGAATCTGTGCCAAATAGTGCTGTTGCTAATATGGACGATCGCACAGAGATGGAGAACAATTTTGAGGAGGAAAAACCGCCCGAACTTGCTGCATTTGAGAATCGGCTGCGATCGACTTTCATTGTAGTTGGGCTAGTAACGGGTATGTTGGCGATCGCCGTGGTGGCGTTTGTCGGTAAAATTGTGAACCAGCCAGCAGCAACTGCGGGGAATAATCCCGATGAAACAGCAAATTTAGCAACTGCACCAGATACTTTTCGAGAAGCCGTTAACAGCGCACTCAAAGCAGCAGAATTAGGGCGATCGGCTAAAACCAAGGAAGATTGGACTACAGTTACCGATAGCTGGCAAGAAGCGGTTTCATTAATGAGAAGAGTACCAGTCTCTAGCCCCAACCATCAACTAGCTCAAGCAAAAGTGATCGAGTATCAGAAATATCTACTTTACGCTCAAGAAGCAGCAGTAACTCCTCCTCTGCCAACTCCAACTCCCGCACCAGCCGAAAAATTACCTTCGGAAAAAGCAACTCCTAAAAAATCAAATTCGCCCAAAGAAACTTCGGAAAAAGCAACTCCTAAAAAATCAAATTCTGAAAATAGAGCTTCAGAGAAAGCCAATTCTAAGAAATTTCCTTCCGACCAAAAAGCAGAACCAGAGAAAAAATCTCCTTCTAGATAATGTTAAAATATAGATTTGAATAATTATGACTGACAACACTTTAATTGTTTCTCCTGAATGGTTAGCCGCCAATACCGACAATCCGCAAGTTGTAATCATTGACTGTCGGTTTTCCCTGGCAGACCCTGAATTGGGACAAAAACAATATCAAGAAAGTCACATTCCGGGAGCTTTCTATTTAGATTTAAACCGCGATCTCGCGAGTTCAGTGGGCAAACACGGCGGTAGACATCCACTGCCAAATATTGAAGAATTAGCTGAGAAGTTGAGCGCGATCGGTATTAATTCACAAGAAACTTTAGTTGTAGCTTATGACGATTCACGGCTAGCTTTTGCGGCTCGTTTGTGGTGGCTGCTGCGGTATATGGGACACAGCAAAGTGGCTTTGTTAGACGGCGGTTTCAGCGCATGGAAAGTGGCGGGCTATCCGGTAACAAATATTTTGCCAGAACCCCGTGAGGGTAAATTAGTTCCTCACTTGCAGCCGGATTTGGCGGTAGATATTGAGGCGGTAAAAGAGCGTAAAGACTTGCCCGGAAAGGTTTTGGTTGATTCCCGAGAAAGTGAGAGATATCAAGGTTTGCGGGAGCCGATCGACCCCATTGCAGGTCACATTCCGGGTGCGGTTAACTATCCGTGGCAAGGGGTGACGGATGAAACTGGAAAAGTGCGATCGGCATCCGAACAAAAACAGCGGTGGACGGAATTAGAAAAAGCCGAAGAAATTATTGTTTATTGCGGTTCCGGGGTGACGGCTTGCGTTAATTTACTATCTTTAGAAATCGCCGGAATTCCCGATGCTAAACTTTATGTCGGTAGCTGGAGTGACTGGTGTTCTTATCAGTTGTAGTGCCCAGGATCGAGATGATTGTTGACTGTTGACTGTGAGTTGTAGGGTAGCCAGCATTGATGTCAACTTAACGTTAAACCCTAATGCCAGCAGCGGTTGAAACAAGAGCCTCAAAACGAAATTCCTCGCTAAGCTGTTGCGGGATTTAAATTGTATGTCAAAAAAATTAAAGTCTTGTGGGGTGGGCGTCCCGCCCGCCCTGAATATACAATTTAAATGCGCGACAGCTTATGAGGACTAATGAGTTGTTCAGTCCTCTTTGAGAGGACTTTAGCTATGAGACAGGGAATTCATTCCCTGGCAGATTGTTGAGTGAGCGGGATGACTGGCGAACTAAAAGTTTAACTTGACACTAATAGGTAGCGGGGAATCACTTCGGCCCACCTCAATGTCGTCGTAGGGTGCGCTGCACCTTACGGCGAAGTAAATAATACCCTAAAAATCAAAATAAATATAAGGCAAACCCCCTTCAGGAGCCAACACCCAAACCGCATACAAACAAAGCGGAACTAACACCAATTTCAGCGGCCAATTTAACTCCAATTTCAAACCCCGACTCAACGCATAATTCCCCAGCATCGCCGCAGCCAAAGCCGCCAAAATCCAAGTTAAATGCACTCTTTCCAAACCCAAAGCTTCGCCATAAACTTTCTCAGCAAACTGCACGTCAGCAGTGTGTCCCCACAAATGCGAAATCGCCCATCCAGAATCCTTTAAATCTGGAAGACGGAAAAATATCCAACTACCAAAAACCATCGCCTGAGTCAACAGCCAACCGATCGCAATCCCGATCGGATTTTCCCACAAAAACTCGATCCGCAACCGCTTAAACACTACATCAGTCAGCCTGTGAACCGCCAAAGCTAAACCGTGCAAACCCCCCCACACAATAAATCCCCAAGCTGCCCCGTGCCACATTCCCGCAATTAACATGACCAGGGACAAATTCAGACAAGTGCGCCACAAACCGACTCGCGAACCACCCAAAGGAAAATACAAATAATTGCGTAGCCAATCACCTAAAGTCATGTGCCAGCGCCGCCAAAAATCAGCTATGCTGGCACTAAAATAAGGAAAATCAAAATTTGGCGGCAAATACCAACCCAGTAGCAAAGCAGTACCGCGCGCCATGTCAACATAGCCACTAAAATCGAGATAAAGTTGCAGCCCGTAAGCAAAAATCGCCAGCCACAAATCCTCGCTACCCGCCCGCTGCAAGTTGGTAAAGCTTAAATCGACATAAATTCCCAAGTTATCTGCGAAAAGACCTTTTTTTACTGCACCAAAGGCGATCGTCCAAAGTCCCTCAGAAATGCGATCGGGGGTCGGAAATTGCTGGGTTTTCAGTTGATATATCAAGTTGTGATACCGAGTAATCGGGCCGGAAATCAGTTTTGGAAAAAACAACTTGTAAGCAGCAAAGTGCAGCAGCGAAGTAGCAGCAGGCGCGCCTCGGTACACGTCAATCAAATAAGCAATGCACTCAAAGCAAAAGAAACTTAATCCCAGGGGTGCGATGACGTGACTTTTCACCCAGTCAGCTCCGTCGATAGCTAAAGGCCAATTGAACAAAGTGCCGATCGAACTCAATAAAAAAGGCACATACTTAAAGCCCAGAAGCAGCAACACATTCAGGCAGATGCCTATCCACAGCAGCAACAAACGGCGGCGGTTCCAAGATTCATTAGCAATCCGCCAATCCAGAGGTTCCCCAATCGCCATCGCCAAGCAGTAATTAAACAAAGCACCGACTAAAAGCAGAGGAATGTACCAAATTTGCAGCGAAGCGTAAAAAATTAAACTACCCGCCAACATGATGAACAGCCGCCACCACCGCAGCGGAACCAACCAGTAAGCCGCGAACATAACTAATAGAAACAGGGCATATTGAAGGGAGATGAAAGTCATACCATTTTAGATTTTAGATTTTAGATTTTAGAATTGGGAAGTGGGAATTGTGAATGGCTTATTTTTTATGGGTTTGGATTACGCGCCTACAGTTGCATTTTTTTATTAATCGAGACTTTGCTAAGAACAAGATTTATCATGGATGTTAGCCGATCGCCGACACGAAAATAAGCCCTCGGTAAGTCCCTACTATATAGTCGGCAACTGAGAACTGCTACATTTTACAGCACAAAGGTTAAATGCTGTTGCAAATTAAATAAATTTTGCCTGCTATAAATTATCTATCTTACGCACCATATAAAAATCGCTGAAAAAATATAATTAGGTTCGCAGCATCCGACTTCAGTCCTCAAAAGCTAAAATGCCTGATATCGTTTCCCTTCGCATCGGAATAATACTTTTTATCTTACAGTCCTAGCATCCCGCACAGCAAAAAAGTGATGTAACCGAAAATGTTTGGAATTCCTCACGATCGCAGGTATTTGACAAGTAGCCCCATCGCCTTTCAACTCTTCCCAAACGTCAAATTCAGTCAGACCCAGCATCGTAATATCCATAAAAATTGGGCTCGGCTGTGCTTTGCCGAACCCCAACTTTCAGCACCGTGGGCGACTTATATCGCAGTACAAGGAATTTCTGCCAGCAAGTCTTTCAGCAAATACCGAAAAACTATCTTCATCCTCCCCAATCAAAACTTTTGTTGCTGAATCCGGCACTGGCGATCTAGAATTTGCGATCGCGTGCGGTATTTCATCTGCCTTACCAGCGGACATTTCCAAAGGATTTTCTTCCTCTCCAGGATACAGAATTGGCAGTGTGACAAAAAAAGTCGAACCAACTCCGGGTGAACTTGTGATTTCAATACTTCCCCCTAGAAATTCCGCCAGTTTTTTGCACAGAGACAATCCCAATCCCGTGCCTTTGACGCCCTTCTGCAAGGGGTTTTCGAGTTGGACAAATTCTTCAAAAATCCGCCTTTGATCGGCTGGGGGAATGCCGATGCCCGTATCTGCTACTGAAAAAGTAACTGTTCCTTCCTCTCCCATTTCCGCAGCAACTCGAACTTCACCTGTTTCGGTAAATTTGAGGGCATTAGAAATCAGATTTCGCAAAATCTGAGAAACTTTTCCCTCGTCGGTTGTGAGGATGGGAAGTTCGAGAGGATCTTCAAAAATTATAGAAACGGGAGAGTTTGGGGGAAGCAGGGGGCGCATCATTCCTCGCAGCGCGCTGAACAAATCTTCGACTTCAAAATCAGCCACGCGAAGAGTTAGTTTTCCGGCTTCCACTTTGGCTAAATCTAACGAGTCGTTGACAAGTTCTGCGAGAGACTCGGCGGATTTGTAAATGTAATTTACTTGCTTGTCCTGTTCGGCTGAAAGTTCTCCGTCGAGGCGATTTAACAATATTTCCGAAAGGCTCATAATTGCCGTTAGCGGAGTGCGAAACTCGTGGCTCATATTGGAGAGAAAGCTGGTTTTGAGTTCGCTGGCGCGCCGGAGAGATTCGGCCTTGTCGTTCAATTCAGCGTAAAGTGCCAGGACTCCGCGATTGGTATCTTTTAGTTGTTGATTTAATTGTACGAGTTCTTCTTGACGCTGGCGGAGTTCGTCTAAAGTGCGTAGTAATTCTTGATTTTGCTGCTGAATTTCGGCATAGGGATCTTCGGGAATTTGGCGCGCTAGTTTGTCAACTAATTGATTTAGTTCGATCGCACTCAGCGCAGGCATATGTTTGGAAAACTGCTTAATTAATTGTACAGCCGTTCCGCGATCGGGCGCCGAGTCGATTTGCACTTCGTCCATCAACCGTTTGGCTGCTGCTAAACCGAGTCCCGCGCCGGTTTGCGATCGAAAATTGGGGCTTAACACAGCCGGTAAATCAGCAATTCCCGGCCCCGTGTCGGAAATCCGAGTCCGAAAAATTTGGGGCGAGTCCCCTTCCACAATGAATTCTACTTTGCCACCGCCGGCATATTTGAAAGCATTGCGGGCAATTTCGGAAACTGCTGTGGCGATGCGGGTTTGTACTTGGGAATCGAATCCCAGCCCTTTAGCAATTTGGCGAGCTCTTTGGCGTACTTGTACGATGTCTTGTTCAAAGCGGACTTCCGTCGTCAGGATTGGGTAACTCACGCTGCTTCTCTCACCTTGGCTACTATAACTGTCATGTCATCGCGAGTGCGTTTGAAGTCCCGGTAGAGCACGGCTGCGATTAAAGCAGGATGCCTGGAGGCTAAACCCGGGTAGCGGTTTAAATTCCACTGCGCCGCCAAACCGTCGGAGTGCATGATGAGTAGGGACTGCTGCGACCAAGGATAGACAAATTCTGCTACTTTTCGCATCATATGTCCAACTGTGCCGTTGTAGGAAACCATGCTGCGGCTTTGGTTATCTGTGACAACTACACCGCTGATGTTGCCAATTCCGGCAAAACAAATTGTTTGTTGGGTAGGATCGATTTGGGCGATCGCCGCAGCCGCTCCTCTGGTATTTTTTAAAGCAGCGTGCGCCTTCTCTAAAATTGCTTTGGGCCCGAGTTTGGCGTTTTCCTCAAATACGCGCACTGCTTCGCGAGACGCTTCCTCCGCCAAATCCCCGTAGCCGAGTCCGTCAGCAACTAAAATCAGGTTTTTGTCAAGGTGATTTTCCGCCGCCCAGGAATCGCCGCAAATTTGCTCTCCTACTTTCGGCAAGTGGATGACCCCCAATTCCAAGTAATTGCTGTTTTGGAAGGCTTCCCGGCTATTTTGGGTCGGTTCCAGCCGCATTAATAAGGCTGTTCCCAGTTTTGGTACAGAATGAATATCAAAAAAACTAGAGAGGCGTTTAATTGCCCCCAGTCCTGTTCCAGGGCTTCCCGCTGTAGAAAAACCGTCCCGCAGACAAAGCGCGACATTTGCCATTCCTTGGCCCCGATCTAGCGCTACTATTTCAATGCTATATCCTGCCGCTGTTTTTAATGTTCGCAGCAAAATTTCTCCTTCGCCCCCGTGCTTGACCACGTTTTTTGCTGCTTCGGTGGTAACAATTGCCACTTTACCGCGATCGGTCTCGTTAAATCCGACTTCGGCCGCCAGGGCCACTGCGATTCGCCGCGCTTCTCCGACTTGACTTTCTTCTGTTAGGGGCAGGGCTACGGCATCTATCATTTTTTATCAGCTCTTATAATGAAATCCTCCATACGCCAACCCTCTTCGGGTATGGTATGGGATTCCAAGAATCACTTCTTGGCTTTGCTGGTTGCTCTTTATACCAATTTAAAAAATAATACAACTATACGCAAGCTCCAAACCCCGATCGTCCTCACTCATTCCCAATGCTTTAATCTAAAATCTCAACTCTCAAATCGTATTTACTTCTTCAGCGCCAGCGGACGATCGCAATTTTAGTCCCCTTACCCACTTTGGAAACAATCTCAAATTCGTGCATCAACCGCTTGGAACCACTGAGCCCCAAACCCAAACCGTGATTAGAAGTATAACCGTCAGTCATTGCCAATTCGATGTCTGGAATTCCCGGGCCCTTGTCTTCAAATATCAGCCGCAGCCCTTTGCGGGTCCCTAATTGCAGCATTTCGAGAGTTACAGTTCCCCCTTTGCCGTACTCTACAGTATTGCGGGCGAGTTCGCTGGCTGCGGTAACGATTTTCGTTTGGTCTAATAAACCGAATCCCATTGCTACAGCCCAAGTTCGCACTTGCTGTCGTACGTGGACTATATCGGATGACGATCGGATTTCTAGTATCTCACGTTTTGACATGGCGGCTACTGTACCAAAATAGAACTTCTCCCCAAAATATAGGACTTACGCTCATCAACTTAGTTTCTCCTAATAGGACTTACGCGCTTACTACGATTTTCTCTCAAAAGAGAACATAGTGCGGGAATCTTAAACCCTTGATTTAACTTCCTTGAGTGCGTAAGCCCTTTCCTAAGAAATCTTCTGTTTGTCAACAAGGTATCTACAAACAAATTAGGTTTCTTGACTGCCTGTGCCTCGGTCAGGGAACAACTAATCGACTGCTTACCCTTGCTCGTCAAGAGACCAACCCAAGGAGTTTCTTAACAAAATCATGCCCTTTTCAACGCTTAAAGCTGTGCGAACTCCTGTCAGGGAAAGCCCCAACTCAACGAGGGTAATAGCAACCGCTGGCTGCATCCCGACTACAACTGTCTCCGCATCTAAAATTCGTGACATACTAGCGATATTGTTGATAATACGACCGATAAAAGAATCAACTATTTCGAGGGAAGAAATTTCAATTAACACACCTTTAACACCTGTTTTGACGATGCGGTTTGTCAGGTCATCTTGCAGTGTAATTGCTAAGCGATCGTGCATATCTACTTGAATTGTTACTAGCAAGAATTCTCCCATTTGAAGAATTGGTATTCGTTCCACAAATTCACCTATTTGTTGTTAAGTTTTGCTTAAGATTTTCTGTCAGACTGCAATATGTTTATCTTTCCTCTTTAAGATTTTTTATAGTTAAACCTTGGCGCTGCAAAGCGACTTTAAAAGCATCTGCTAAAGTCGCTTTTGTCAGAATATCCTGCAAGTCAACTCCCAAATGAACAATGGTTTGAGCTATTTGCGGGCGAATGCCGCTGATGATGCACTCAGTACCCATTAAACGGGCGGCGGCGACAGTTTTTAATAAATGTTGAGCAACTAAAGTGTCAACTGTCGGCACACCTGTAATGTCTAAAATTGCAAATTCTGAGCCGGTTTCCATGATTTCTTGCAACAGAGTTTCCATTACTATTTGAGTGCGGGCACTGTCGAGAGTCCCGATCATGGGTAAAGCAAGAATACCTTGCCAAAGTTTGACTACTGGTGTTGACAATTCGAGCATTTCTTGCTGCTGGCGTTCGATGACTTCTTCGCGAGCTTTGAGAAAAATTTCTGTCACCCAAAGGCCAAGCTGGTCTAATAAACTGGTGGAAAGCCAAAGTTGTTCGACAAGTGCGTCGCGGTTTTCTGTCAGTTCATGACAAAGCCGATCGAACAATGGCTTTTTGAAGCATAAAATGAAACTCGCTATCTCTGAGGGAGTAAAGCCTCTCTGAACGCGCGATCGTGAAACTTCTGCTAGCAGCACCCGCATATTTTCCCATTCGGGTGTCTGGATGTCGCTAAAGTTACCGTTCCCGACTGCAATGTGGAGCAATTGCAGGAACTCTTGACACTCGGAGCGCAATTCTTTGGCTCTCATCAAGTCGTCCCGCCGCAGCCCGGTATTTTGCAGTTCTTTGAGCCAGTCTGCTAGTAATTCTGCTTTGTGTCTTTGTAGGATTTCCGCGATCGTGTTATTGCTTGTGAGTTCCATTGAAATTCTCTCCTGCTTAGGAATTGGGATGAAGTTGTACGAGCGATTCCCTACGGGATAGCTTCGCCGCGCGTACCAAGCGTTTTTTTTGATGGGGCAACTTCTGAGTTTAGCTCACTGCTTGCTATTTGCGAGTAAGGGTTAAGTACCTAATTGTAAAATGCGTTTGACGATCGCACTGGTAGAACTCGGAACTTCTATTTCGATCAAGGAAATCTTGCCACCTCCGGCGATAACTGCCGGTGCTTCCGGCAGAGTTTCGACTTGATAGTCGCCTCCTTTAACGTATATATCAGGCTTCAGGATATTTATCAGTTTAGTTGCTGTAATCTCGGAAAAAATTACTACGGCGTCTACTGGTTTGAGGGCAGCTAACACTTCGGCTCGCTGGTTTTCCGGTACGATCGGGCGGGGTGGCAATCCCGGCTGCTGGGGTTTGATAGCTTGCACGCTGGCGTCGCTATTCAAGCCCACCACGAGCGATCGCCCCAATTTTTTTGCCGCCTGCAAATAGCGAACGTGGCCACAGTGCAGGATATCGAAGCAGCCGTTAGTAAACACGATCGGACGCCACTTGTCCGGAGCGGATGCGATCGATCTTTCAAGTTCTCTCAACGTGTAAATATCAGAAATCATTGCAGTCATTACCACCAAATTTGAACAGCGATCAAAATTATTCTACCAAAAAAAGTGAAATTTAGCACTTTTACTATTGAATAATAAATCATTCAAGCCGGCAATAATCAATAGTTAACAGCGAGGGAATATTGATTAGTAACGTGTGACTTTTAGGCAAGAATGGCTAAGTAAAAATTACCTGCGATGAAGCTGATATAGCAAACAGAATTACTGACAAAAACAACGCTAGTCGTCTATTAGTGAGTGCCGTATCCTGCTGTTGGTAATTAGAGGTTAAAAATGTTGGTAAACAATTATTTATTCCCGCCCTCTCTTATATCAATTACTATAAGACAAGGGATGAGAGTTCCACCGCCTCGGGCAGGTGATCGGGTAGTGGGAGCCCTAGGGGGTGAAACCCAACGCAACGCGCTCCTCGTGTGTCTATTATTTCTGGCACGACCGCGCGAGCGAAAGCTAGTGAAAAGCTGGAACCTAAGCGTGCAGAGCCCATCTTTACGGTGGATTCGTCAGACTATAGAAGAAGCCAGCAGTTGCTTGCTGCTGTTTCTGTGCGCCATGTTGACCAAGCGTTACAGCCAACCCAGAAGCGCACAGCCTCCTGTGTCCAACTCTATATAGCTGTGCAGAAACTACACCTTTTGACTCGCAACCGCTGCCGGTGAAAACCCAGAGGAAAGTCGAGGTCGGTATCCGAAGCAGCTATTTTGGTGGAAAATAGCTTAAAACTCGTTCAACAAAATCCACCCAACTACCCCCTTTAATCTAACGGTGTAGAATTATCTAACACGAATTATGAAAGCAAGTAATAGCCGTCAATTTTCTTCAGTAGCTGCTCGAACTCTAAAAGTAGTCGGGATTATCTTGATTCTCTCTGCTTTGCTTGACTGCATTGTTCTGTCGCTGCCGGGAGAAACTTCAGACCTTCTCAATCGAGGCTGGCAGTTGGCTGCAGCAACTCAGATAGTTGACAGGGGCATTATTCCTTTGATCGGTATCGCCCTCCTGATGACTGGCTTTTGGGTTGACAGCAGCAGTGGAGTCTCTATTGAGCGACGCAAGGTTTGGCTGGACTTGCGATTCTGGGCGCTGTTGATTTCCAGCTTGCTAGGTCTAGTTTACCTATCTCTGGTTCCCGTTCACCTCAACAATACTCGTTTGGAACTCAAGGATGCTCTGGCTCAAGTCGATCAAGAAGCGGGACAAGCGGAAGGTCAACTTGAGGCACAACTTAAAAGCCCTCAATTTAAAGCTCAGGTAGAACAGCTCAAAAGCCAGCGTCGCAGCCAGATAGGGGCGCTGCTGGAAGACAACGGGAAGCTGCAACAAGCACTCAAGAGTCCAGAGGTTCCCAAAGAATTGAAAGCTGTGCTTGAGGAGTCGAAAACTGACCCGAAAGCCGTTGACAAGTTCCTGGAACAGCAAGCTCAAGCACTTCCGACTCAAGCTCGTAACGAGATTCGCACCCGCAAGCAACAAAAAGAGAAAGAGTTAAGAACTCGATCGAGAAATTCGAGTTTGCAGACGGGAATCACCAGTTTGCTGCTAGCGATCGGCTACATTACTGTTGGTTGGACGGGATTGAGAAGTATGGGAATTCTGCGGTTCGGCCGCCGCAAAAATTGACCGGCGCTGGCAGGGATTGCGCTGGTCGAGACATCCCTGAGAAATAGTTTGTTTACCCAATAGTTTGCCCTTACTGAAAGCTGGGAATGTTCTCAATTTATATTCTGACTTACAACGAAGAGATTGATATCGCCGCTTGCATTGAATCGGCACTGCTTTGTGACGATATCATTGTAGTTGATTCTTTCAGCACCGATCGCACCCTTGAGATTGTTCAGAACTATGCCGTGCAAACAGTGCAGCACCGCTTTGAAACTCACGGACGCCAGCGGACTTGGATGCTCCAAGAAGTCCCGTGCAAGTACGAATGGGTTTACATCCTCGAAGCTGACGAGCGGATGACACCTGCACTGTTTGCTGAATGCTTAAGGGCGATCGAAAGTCAAGAATATATCGGCTATTACGTAGCTGAAAAAGTAATATTTATGGAGCGCTGGATTCGCCGCAGCACTCAATATCCCCGCTATCAAATGCGTCTCTTTCGCAAAGACCGAGTGTGGTTTACTGACTACGGTCACACGGAACGGGAAGTCTGCAACGGGCCTACTCACTTTTTGAAGGAAACTTACCCTCACTATACTTGCAGCAAAGGTCTTTCCCGCTGGATTGAAAAGCACAACCGCTACTCGACTGACGAGGCTGCTGAAACTCTCCGTCAATTAGAAGCTGGTCAAGTAAATTGGTGGGATTTATTGTTTGGCGCGTCGGAGGTGGAAAGGCGCCGCGCTTTGAAAGATTTTTCTTTGCGGTTGCCTTTGCGGCCTGTGGTGCGCTTTTTCTATATGTATATTTTACTGGGCGGATTTCTTGACGGCCAAGCGGGATTGGCTTGGTGCACGCTGCAAGCTTTTTATGAATATCTAATTTTGTTGAAAGTGTGGGAAATGAAACATTTACCACTGCCAACTTTAGAGGTAGCAGCCGAACAATCTATTTCGGAAGTAGTAACTGTTGAACCGTCGAAAGTTTCTTATAATCTTGGGGCTTCCGATACTCGAAATTAAAAATAGAGAATTAAAAATTGGGCATTAAAAATTGGCATTGGTAATTAATACAACTTAAACAAGAAGATGATTTACGCAATTCACTGGATGACAACCCCGTCAGAACATAGATGTAATCAAGAATATAGCCTTGATACAAGTCTAAAAAAATGGTAGTTTATAGCGCCTAATTATCATTGATTCGGCTTGGCACAATTGGAGGATAATTCTTAGGGGGAGTATGGGTGAAGCGTCCCGCCTGCTGTGAAACTACACGCCTTCGGGAGCATTGGCACACCTAAAAAAAAAGCAACATCCTCCCGCTATTATGCAACGCTCCGCCATCAGTAGGTCTTGTGACGGTTTTGTTACCCTGTCCAGATATTCATCACAACAAAACAAAAAAAAACCGATTTCTTGGAGAAACCGGATTTCTGAATACCCTCAAACTTTTAGGTTTAATAAAGTTTTGATTCTTCTTAACTCAAAACTATGACGACTCACAACTTAAAACTCTTGAGATTTGGCTGTTGTTTTTGCCCGATCGAGTTTTAAAATCAACACCCCCAAAGGTGGCAAACACAAGTCGATCGAATAAGCACTGTTGTGGAACCACCACTCCTCAGTCCACTTACCGCCCAAATTCCCCATATTGCTGCCGCCGTACTCCCGCGCGTCGCTGTTAAACAACTCCGTATAGAAACCTGGTTCCGGCACTCCTACGCGATAGTGAGAGTGCGGCTGGGGCGTAAAATTGCACACCGTCACCACAAACTCGTCGCCATCCTTCTCTCGGCGCACAAAAGCCACGACGCTGTGTCGGTTGTCGCTGCAATCAATCCACTCAAACCCATCCTCAGCAAAATCTTGACTGTAAAGTGCCGTTTCGCTGCGGTACAGATTGTTCAAATCCTTAAAAAATAGCTTCAACTTTTGGTGTGGTTCAAATTGCAGCAAACGCCACTCCAAATCCCCCCAAACGTTCCACTCTTGCCACTGACCAAACTCCATCCCCATAAAGATCGTTTTCTTTCCGGGATGAGCAAACATAAAAGTAAACAAACACCGCACGTTTGCAAACTTTTGCCATTCGTCCCCTGGCATTTTCCCGATGATGTGGGCTTTGCCGTGGACTACCTCATCGTGGGACAAAGCCAGCATGAAATTCTCGCTGTGGTTGTACCACATACTGAAAGTTATGTTGTTCTGGTGGAACTGGCGGAACCACGGGTCCATGTGGTAATAGTCGAGCATATCGTGCATCCAACCCATGTTCCACTTCAGGTTGAAACCCAAACCCCCTACATAGGTCGGCCAAGATACCATCGGCCAAGAGGTAGATTCTTCGGCGATCGACAGCGCCCCTGGGAAATAGCTAAAAATGACGTGATTCGCCTGTCGCAGAAAATCTGCCGCCTCGATATTTTCCCGGCCCCCGTACTGGTTGGTCAGCCATTCTCCGGGTTCGCGGCAGTAATCCAAATAAAGCATCGAGGCTACGGCATCTACGCGAATCCCGTCGATGTGGTACTTGTCAAACCAGAACAGAGCGTTTGATACTAGGAAATTCCGCACTTCGTTGCGGCCGTAGTTGAATACTAGGGTTCCCCACTCTTTGTGTTCGCCCTTGCGGGAGTCGGCGTGTTCGTACAAATGAGTTCCGTCAAAGAAAGCCAAGCCGTGACCGTCTTTGGGGAAATGTCCCGGTACCCAGTCCACGAGTACGCCAATGCCGTTGGCGTGGCACTGGTCAACAAAATACATGAAATCTTCAGGTTTGCCGTAGCGGGAAGTTGGGGCAAAATAGCCGGTGACTTGATAGCCCCAAGAACCGTCGAAAGGATGTTCGGCGATGGGCAGCATTTCGATGTGAGTGAATCCCAAATCTTTGACGTAGGGTATCAGCCGATCAGCTAATTCCCGGTAAGTCAGAAAGCGCGCGCCGGGATTGAGTTCCGAAACCTGCACGGGGGGTTCTATTTCCCCATTTGGTAGCACGGCGGGTTCGTCAGTAGCGGCGTGCAGCCAAGAACCGATGTGGCATTCGTAAACCGAAATCGGCTGCGTCAGTGGGTCTGTGTGCCGCCGCTTTTCGATCCAAGCGCTGTCGTGCCAAGTGTAGGTGTCTAAGTCCGTGACAATTGATGCTGTTTTCGGCCGCACTTCTTGCTGGAAACCGTAAGGATCGGACTTTTCGTAGGGATGTCCGTCTTGGTTTTTCACTTCGTATTTGTAGGAAGTTCCCACGGACAGTCCCGGAATAAATAATTCCCAGATGCCATTTTGCGATTTCCGCATTTGATGTTTGCGGCCGTCCCAATAGTTGAAATCTCCTAAAACAGAGACATTGCGAGCATTCGGAGCCCAAACGGCAAAATATACTCCTGTGATGCCACCTACCTGGGTGAGGTGCGCCCCGAGTTTTTCATAAATGCGGTGGTGATTGCCTTCTGAGAATAGATGCTGGTCGAATTCTGTGAGTTTGGGCGATCGAAAGGCGTAGGGATCGTAGATGAAGCGCTCGTGTTCCCCTTCTTTGACCCGCAATTGATAGTTTGCTAGTTCTGGGGTGTCGATCGTACATTCAAAAAAGTGAGGGTGATGCTCTGATTTCATCGGGTATTCGGCCCGGGCCTCCGGCACAACTACGGATACTGCATCCGCATTCGGCAGATAAGCTCGGACGACCCAGACTTTTTTGCCATTTTCTTCGATCGCGTGAGGGCCTAGCACTTCAAATGGATCGTGGTGCTGATTCCAAACAATGCGGTCAATCTGTTCAAAGGGGACGGTCGCGGGCATAAAACTACTTACCTCAATCTTTTAACTAAATGGCTTTCAAAACCTAGAGCGGCGCTGCACTTTACATTTCGATACATTTTTGATCGCTGATCCTACCACTGATTAGCATGATCTTGCCTGCTGCATATCCAGCGCGCGCCCTTGCACGCACAGCAGGCTGTTGCCTTGCCGGCGGCGGAGCTGGAGTTTGACTGCTAACATCTAAGTATAGAAATATTAAAACAAATTGAAAAATTTATATTTTTTCCCAACTACGATTGACTTTTTATTTAATATGTGATACTAAATTTTTCCAACTATTGTCGATTTGCCACTGCAGGATGGTCAACCCTCTAAGTGTTGGGCAGGAGTTAATAGTTTACCTGGAATCTTTATACAGGGACGATCCCCCGATCGGTAGACTTTCACCTCCCGGAGGCTGGGTTTGCCCACAAAGCCCATGACTTTGGGCAATACGCTCAAACAGCAAAGGATGCTTAACTCGATATTGAAGAATCAAAGCTAAAGGACTCAGCATGGCGACAGCAGCAAGGAATATCTGCCATGCTTAAGGCATCGCCTACCAAACTAGCACCATCCTACCAGCGACGGTGCAATAGGTTTAAAGCAGCACTGAGGCGCAACAGGAGCGAGTTTTGCTGAGGCAGGGTTAATACCGAACTGAAGCTGCGCCAATTGAATCACTAAACTGGCTCAAAACAAACGGGTCGATTTGCTTGCCCGCACCGGGGCGAAACTCGTAGTCCACAAATCGAGTAGCCATGCCGATTCTGTCTTCGAGCCAGTCTTAGAGCATCCAAGCCTCAGCTTGCTTTTTTCTCGTCTGTGGGAACAGCGGCGGGGAAGGAAAGCGAGACTCGATCGACAGTGCAAAATTTGCGTCAAGTCTGCGAGATCCTCCAGTGGATATTCAGTTGAAGCAGCAGCACTGGCAATGTCCTCAAACATCTTGTCACAGGCTTGAGTTTCAAAACGTGCAGGCCGGGAGTCAAATTTTCTAGTTGAAAGGGAATGCTATTGTAATGCCGCGAATCAGCGGAATTTGCTGCTGTAAGGGCGCGTAGTGAACTTGAGTAGTAAAAGCATTAGACAATTACTAACACCCAACTTGAGACCTAGACCTATGAGATGAAAAAATGCGAGGAGCGAAGGATTTTTCACCGGGAGGCTAGGCTCGTTGGGCAAACACTCTCGGATCGCCCTAGTTAGGGAGACGTTTTAGGAGAAGGGGAAGCTTTTCCAGCACCCCCTGCTCCACCAGCCCCTGCTCCACCAGTCCCAGGAGTGGACTTTGGAGATGGAGAAGAAGCAGGAGGAGTAGTAGTAGTAGTGCCAGTGCCGCCAGTGCCGCCCGGAGAGGGGCTAGAGCTGGGGGTGGTGGTCTCACCGCCGCAGGCGCCGAGGGCTACTGCCAAGCCCACTACCAAAGTCAAACGAATTAATCCCTTGTTCATAAAAACTCCTTAACATTGAAAACCCATCGCAAGGAAGGGAATAGTTTACTTGAGAAACAATGCTGGCACGAATAGCTCAACGATTCGCTCGTTGATTACAATACTGCATTTATTCATAAATTTCACATAGATTATCGCTAACCAGCAAAGATTTCTTTTTTTTGGCAAATCCTGAAGTCAAAGAGACCGGTGGTAGGATGGGTTGGTTGGCTTGTGAGGTATCTTTGGTAAGGATAACCGATCGAACGCAGATCGCCAGTGGTGGCGATCTGGGAGACAAAAAACTCTTAACCTCAATCAAGCTGAAGCTACCCCACTTTACGTATTGGTGAACTCTATGACCGCTGCTATCAGATCCCCGGATTCTCCCCGCTCCCGATCGGCCCGCAAGCCCGCTGCTGGTCCAGCCAAAAGCAAAGTTACTTCTATTGCCCGGGCTAGGCGGGCGAAGACAGGACCGGTATTGCCCAACTACTCGCCAGCCGACGAACAGACTCAGGCTCGGTCCTCGGCATCGGTGATAAAAGTCCTGCCCGATCGCCAGCAGCAGCCAGTGTGGTTGCGATCGCTCCTGCAGGCACAGCGCGCCTCCTCAGTCGCAGCACTTATGCTTTTGGGCGGTGCTCTGAGTCTCTACGGCTTGACTGTTTACGGCGAGCAGCGCTGGAGCCAGGAGTATCAAAAGCTGGAAACTCTGCGCCTCCGGGAACAGCAATTGAGTGCTTCTAGCGAAGTCTTGAAACACCAACTTGCTAAAGAAGCCCAAAATCCCGAAACCGGTTTGGCTCCGCAGAATCCTGGGGACACGATTTTCTTGCAGCCGGCCCCTGAAACTAGATCGCCCCTTGCGACACCAAATTCTGAGCCCGCTCTCAAGAATCGATCCGGTGTGGAAACACCGCTGGGCTATTAAACCTGTGTCAAAGCGTAGAGCGCCCGAGGACCTGAGTGTCCGAGGGCCTGAAAATTCGAGGATCTAATTTCCTTTTTGACTTTTTTGCAAGTCGCCATCGATTTTCTGCTTTCAACCGGAAGTTACAGATTAAAAATAATAAGACCCCTTAAAAAAACAGAATCCAACTGTAGGTGTGAGCCCAACCCTGCTCATTCCCAAGTTGTAAATTTTATCTTTTAAGATTTAAGTTATAAATTATAAATTCTAAAACGCTCTAACTTGCTATTGAATTTTTAATGCCATGAGCTACGACCCCCGTTTTGACCGCTACAGATCGCCGAATTTCAAACGCACAAAACAGGCGGGCGATTCCCTACGGGATAGCTTCGCCGCGCCTACTGGGTGGCAAAAACCAGCCAAACCTAGATCTTCGGGCAGTTTCGGCCGATCGGCACAAGAGACGGCTGCATCTTGGGGGCGGCCGGTGGAGCGTTTAAAGCGCAGCAAGTTCCGTTTGTGGGCGGTGTGGGCGGTGTTGATGCTGGGGGGGCTGGGGTTGGCTGTGAATTTGTTTTATTTGCAGGTGACGCGAGCTCCGGCGCTACGTAAACAGGCCGAGCAGCAGCAAACTCTCAAAACGAAGCCGTTTGTACCGAGACGCCCGATAGTTGACCGCGCGGGGAATGTTTTGGCGATCGACAGACAGGTGTACACGCTCTACGCTCACCCGAAGTTGTTTAACCACTCGAAGGCGGAAATAGCTGCTAAATTGGCTCCGATGCTGGCGATCGAACTGAGTCCGGGAACTACCTCGGAAACTGAACTGATACGCAGGTTTAATCTTGCTGAAAGCGGTATTACAATTGCGGAGTCTCTGCCTCAAGAGGTTGCCGATCGTGTCGCTCAGATGCAAATTAAAGAGAGTCTGGTCGATGGCTTGGAGTTGCTGCGGCAGCAGCAGCGTTTTTACCCGCAGCAGGAGTTGGCGGCGGATATCCTCGGTTATGTGGACGGGGAACGGAAGGGACAAGCCGGGGTAGAATACAGCCAGCAGAATTTGTTGGAACGATCGATGCCGTCGATTCAGTTTAGCAGGTCGAGCAATGGGAATTGGGTGCCCGATCGGCTGACGGCGGGATTTGTGCAGCTTGATGACTTGAAATTGCAATTGACGATCGACACTCGCTTGCAGCGGGCTGCACGAATTGCGCTTAAGGAAAAAATGAAGCAACACGATGCGAAGCGGGGCACGGTGATTGTGATGGATGCCAGTAACGGGGAATTGCTGTCAGTTGTAGCGGAACCTTCTTATGACCCGAATCAATATTTTAATTTCGATTTGTCGCGCTATAAAAATTGGGCTGTAACTGATGTTTATGAGCCTGGTTCGACTTTTAAAGCGATTAATGTGGCGATTGCTCTGGAAGCTGGTGCGGTGAAACCTAATACTGTCTTTAAGGATGAAGGCAGGATTTACATGGATGGCTGGACTATCCAAAATTCCGATTACAAATTCGTAGGCGCACGCGGTCCTTCGACTGTTACTGAGATTTTGAAACATTCTAGCAATGTGGGGATGGTGCACGTAATGAGAAGTATGAAAGCTTCTCTTTACTATCAAGCTTTAGAAAAACTCGGACTCGGACAAACGGCAGGGAGTGATTTGCCTTTTGAAGTAACCAGTCAGCTTAAAAATCGAGAGCAATTTATTAACTCTCCGGTGGAAGTTGCTACTACGGCTTTTGGGCAAGGTTTTTCGATTACTCCGATGCAGTTGGTGCAGCTTAACGGCGCTTTGGCTAACGGTGGCAAGTTGGTGACTCCTCACGTTGTGCGGGGACTTTTTGATAGGGACGGTGAAGCTTATTGGAAGCTTCCGAGGCCGGTTCCGAAGCAAGTTTTTTCGCCGGAAACTACTAAGCAGGTGTTAGAAATGATGGAAACTGTGGTTGATGGTGGTACGGGGAAAGCTGCACAAATTCCTGGGTATCGGATTGCTGGAAAAACGGGTACGGCTCAAAAAGCTAAGGCTGGTGGGGGTTATTCTGACAAGGCTATTATTACTAGCTTTGTGGGGATCATGCCTGTGGAGGCACCTCGGTATGTGGTTTTGGCGGTGATTGATGAGCCGAAGGACGGTTCGGGGGGTACGGTGGCGGCGCCGATTGTGGAGTCGGTGATGGAGGCGCTGATTTCTATTGAGAAGATTGCGCCGAGTAAGAAGTAGTTGATTATATCTGAGATGCGGCGTCAGGAATTGACATCGAATATAACGCTCGACAACAAGGCTATTGAGGAGACGGCAATGCCGTTTTCCTGCCCCAAAATAGTTGAATGCGCGATCGGATATAACGATCGACAACAGGGATATGAAGGACGCGACAATGCTCCAAAATAATCGTAGCTTGCCGGGTTCCGGGCGATCGGGCGATCGGATGTAACAATCGCCCAATTTGTAGGGAAACATCACTTCCGTGTCCTGATTTCCGGTAATATGGTTTTCCCGGACGCACGCTACCTCAGTGACTCAGTAACAATATCTTTTGTCTTGAGCTTTGGGTTGTCTTTGGGAGATGCGTTTATGTCCTAGGAGAGTGGAAATGATGATGCAGCGTTGGCTGTTTCTTAAGTTGGGATGATATAGCGTTAGGGTTCCTTTGGCTCTTATACTCGTTAGGGTGCAGTCATGGTCGCTTCGAGATACGGGGCAACCTCGATGGTTGAACATGACTCGCCGGATTGTGCCATTGGTTTTTTGCTCGTTGTTTTCATTTACTTGGAGCACTGTTGTTTCATCTGTATCTATTTTAATTTGCGGTTCTAGGTTTATCCATTGACTGGCCGGTACTTGAGCTGGGGAAATGTCGGCTGGGTGAACGGCTATTTGTACATTTTCTCCTACTTCTTTGAAGCTGGCTTGCCATGAAATTTTGGATCGTTTGGCGTTGCTGTGGGCAAGTTCCATTGCCCAGTAAGCTCGATCGAGCGATGCCTTTAAACGGTGGTTGTTGATGAACATTAGCCATGAGGGGGCGACGATCGCACTAAATATTCCTATGATTAAAATAATTATCAATAGCTCTATCATTGTAAAACCTGCAGCAGGTGTAGTGGCTCTGGCTTTGAGCATTTTATTTATTGACACGTAGATGCACTCCCTGATATTTAGCTGGCCAAAAAAACAGCTAGGAGGAGCTATTTTTTATTGAGTATATTTTAACTTTGGGTTGGGCGAGTGTGTAGATCGGTATTTACTGAAAATGTATGCGACTTTAAAAAAACTGCGGGTAAGAAAACGGCAGTCAGGAAACGGTAGTGCGGTTTCCCTACAGCAATTTTGTCGATCGCCCGATCGCACCAGAGCGCGAAGGTATGTAGAGAGCATCTCAATGAAAGCAGCCAAGCTAGAAGTTGGAGTTTTGAGGCAGGAGGCATAAGACAGGAGGCAGAAGGAAAGGCTCTCCTGAGTTTATGGCGTAAAATATAGCAATCAATACAGGTAGAGCGATTAATTTTCATTTAAACTATCTATTAGACTTGCCTGGAGTCAAGGTGGAAACTTATACTCAATTTGAGGGACAAATTTAGTTTCGACTGAGTGTTTTAGCGTCAAGAATAGTTTGTTCTCAGTGTGAAAATTATACAGAAAAACTCCATCAGAATCTTGCGGAGTTCTGGGCGATCGCGCGATCGGATGTAACGATCGCCCGGGCCGGTTAATAGTAGGGAAACGGCACAGGGGTTTCCTAATTTAGGGTAACGGGTAAAATCAACCGGATCGGATGTAACGATCGCCCAATTTGTAGGGAAACGGCAGTGCCGCGCCCTGATTTCGGGTCATATCGTTTTCCCTGACGCACGCTACATCAGTGACTGTGTGGTTTTTGATGCGGGCGATCGCTCCTCCGGCACTAAATATGGCTGTACCTAACGGTAAATTGTTATTAGCAAGGGGGCGTTTTTTATTGGAAGACCAGCGACAATTACTATTAAAATATCAAATGGATTCAATTTTTATAAAAAAAAGCGACGGCGGTGCTAATTATGCTAAAATTGCTACTGCTAGGGAACTGGAAATTCCGGTTGTGATAGTGCAGCGGCTGCAGATTCCCTATGCTGAGCAGGGTGCTGATGTGGAAGGGACGATCGCTTGGTTAATTAAGCAGTTATTAGTTATTAGTTAAATCCTTGGGGTGCTCGGAATGTGCCAGCTCGCCTCCACTGAGGCTGTAGCAGCCAGACTGTAAGAATTGCTCTCCCCCTTAGTCTATAACCACTTAGACTACTATCAGCAGTTAGGTTTAAGATCGCTAATTTGACGGGGTGACAGCGCCTCTATCTTTTTGAGAGCGATCAATTAAAAAATTTCTCAGTGCAAGGCTTTCCGGTTGCTGGTCACTGCCTCAGTAAAATTATTCTAATACCCATACTAAATAAGGAGACTCAAATATATGCAATACAAAAACGGTATGCCAATTGCCATTATTGGCGCGGGAATATCAGGAATTACGACAGCCCATATTCTCAATAAAAATGGTTTCGCAGCAGTTGTTTTCGAGAAATCCGAAAAGATTGGCGGAGTATGGGCACTTGCATACCCAAACGTACACCTGCAAAATATCAGGGAACAGTATCATTTATCTGATTTTTCCTGGCCATTCACCCCTGATTTACATCCTACCGGAGAACAAATCCTGAATTATTTAGAGCAAGCGGTCAACCATTTAAATCTTGATGTGCGGTTAAATCATGAAGTTATGGAACTCAAAGAAACAGAAGATGGCTGGCTATTAAAATATAAAAACCAGGATATAGTTCACGAAGAATTATTTGGATACGTCGTTATCTCAGTTGGGCAATATACAGAAGGAAAGTATCAACCTGAATTTCCAGGTATAGAAGATTTCGGCGGAAAAATCATCACTGAACGAGATGTCCACACGCTTGATATATTCGACAATCAACGAGTTGTAATCGTTGGCTTCGGAAAAAGCGCTTTAGACATGGCGACTTTCGCAGCCAAACAAGGCGCACAAGTAAATCATGTATTTCGTACACCGCGCTGGCTTGTGCCAGAACGAATTTTGGGCGTACATTTTACCTACGCATTATTCAGCCGTTTTGGAACAGTGATGATGACAAGTTGGGCACATCCAACCGCCATTGAACGTTTCCTGCACAATCGCCTTGGTTTCATTGTTTCAGCTTTTTGGGATTTGATTGCATCCATCTTCCGCTTTCAAGTTCAGCGAAATGTTTCTGGAAAAGATCGAGAGGCCCAGCGCCGCATCAAAGCTGTACAACCAGATCACAAATTATTGCCTGATTTACGTTCAGCCACAGCGGTTGCGCCTGAAAATTACTATCCGTTTATTGCAGAAGGAAAAATCTCGCCCCATCGTACAGAATTATCGGGTTTTTCGCGAGAATCAGTAAAGTTGAAAAATGGTTGCGAGATTCCATGCGATTTAGTCGTTCTATCTTTGGGTTCGCAAACGCCGGTTTTTCCATTTTTGCCTGATAAATATCGAAAAATGTTGGAAAGCGAATCCGATGGCGTGCAGTTATATCGTCACTTGCTTCATCCTCGCATTCCTGGCATTGCCTTTGCCGGTTTCAATCATGGATATATGCACGTGCCAGCAGTCGAAATTGCCACACAATGGTTATGTGCTTACTTGCGTGGTGAACTTGAGTTACCTTCCTGCGAAAATATGGAAAAAAGTATTGAATATATCCGCGAGTGGAAACGCGCAAATATTCAATTTGAACCTTCGCGATCCTGTGCGATCAATACTCGCTTTCAACAATATATTGACATCATGCTTAAAGATATGGGTGTTTCTCCTTATCGAAAACTGCCTAATATTTTCGCTGAGATATTTGGCAGATATCAACCATCAGATTATCGGGGCGTATCGGAAGAATATAATCACAAAAATAAAACTCGCTCTACTCCATTACACCCTCTTCCGTTGGATACATAATTGCTTCCCAAGCTTACCAGGAGTCAATCGATCTCAATTCCGGTGCAACCGGAATGATTGTTGACTGTTAACTGTTCGTCGCAAAACTCAATGATAGTTGAGTAGTGACTGTTGATTCGATTTTATAAGGCCGATGCTAGCGGAGTTGATATGACGCGCTATTCTGCTGCCAATTTCGCACTGATTGCAAAGGATATCCAAGCGTGGGTAAATTTATTTGCTGAAGATTAGGCATGATTGTTCGATCGCCTAAATCTAAGTTTTATACCCAAAACCTGAGTAAAAGCTGGGCATAATTGCTGATTGACAAATGGTTCCCTAGCTTAAGTTGTTATCTTAGCAATGGGCACTGCCTGGGAATACAAATTCCTCGGCTAGGCTTCCAATTCCAATAACTCATGCCCCATTCCCAATTTTCACTACCAAATTATTTGGATTTTTTCGGACTATTCAAAGAGTTAAGATGATTGTTCATATCCTGCAAATATTTTGATAAAATTGGGTATTGTGCAGTTGCTAGCAGTGCATCTTTTTTCTGGCTGACAGTTGTTTGTAAGGGCAAAACGCGATAGTTCGTTTTATTGTTTTGAGTATAGCGGTGAACCCAAGTTGGAATGGTTTGAATGCTGCTAATTTCTGTGCTTTTTTCGGGAAATGTTTTGCGAATATTTACTTGCAAAATTACGCCTAAATCGGTATATTTTTTATTCTGACCGGAAATGAAGTTTCCCATTGAATAAATTGCTACAGCTTTGCGGGTTTTCCCATTTTTCCCGGAAAATTTAAAAATTTTGTAAGGTTGGACGACGTGGGGATGGCTGCCGAGAATGATGTCTGCACCAGCTTTTAATAGGTTTTCCACTAATTGTTTTTGTTGGGTGTTTGGCTGTCGCTCATATTCATTGCCAAAATGCAGGGAAATTGCGATAATATCTGCTCCTTGTTTTCGGGCTTTGGCAATGTCTTTGACTATCTTTTTTTCGTCTATTAGGGAAACTAAGTAATCTTTGCCTTTGGGTATGGGAATGCCGTTTGTGCCGTATGTGTAGGCTAGCATGGCTAGTGAAATGTTGTTTTTGGTGCTGATTAAAGTGCGTGAAGCCTCGGCGGCTGATGTGGCTGTTCCTGTTGAGGCAATTTTACGATCGCTCAGATTTGCGATCGTCCTAATTACCCCTTTTTCTCCACGGTCTAAAGCATGATTATTCGCGGTTGTCAAGATATTAAATCCGGCTTTTTTAGCCGCATCAGCTAATTGAGCCGGTGCGTTAAATAGCGGATATCCCGTATATCCGCCCGCATCTTCGCCCGCTAAAGGTGTTTCGAGATTTCCGATGACCCAATCGCCTGTTGATAGGATACTTTTAACTGGTGCGAAGAAAGTCTCAAAATTGTATGTTTTCTTTTTTGCGTCGTAGCCCGATCGCGTTTGGGTACTGTGCATCATGATATCGCCGACAGCAATTAGTGTTGCTTCTTCGATCTCAGACTTTGGTTCGGCGGGAATAGGGGCTGCAATTGGCGATCGACTTTCTGTAGGCTGTGTGTTGGTTTGTGGCGTTTGGATATTGCAGCCTGCGATCGAAAGCAGAGCAATTAGCGAGAGCAACCGACGAAAATTCATGATTTCTGAGAGTGATTTGTCGGCTTATATGGTATCATGACCAGGACTTAAGCAAATAACATAAGTATGTCATTGCGAACGGTAGTGAAGCAATCGCAGCATCTATTTTTTATGGTTCTACGTAAGTCCTGATAACTAAATTAGTTGGAACTAAATAAATGACTAATAAATATCTAATTATTGCCTTGATTATTTTTGTATCAATTACGGGTTTTGGGGTTTTAACTTACGCCCAAACTTCTGGAGATAGACCTTTTGAATTTGCCTTGATTGGCGATTTACCCTACAGTGCCGAACAAGAAGCAAAATTTCCGAGTTTAATTGCAGATATCAATCGATCCCCTGCAGCGTTTGTCGTCCACGACGGCGACATTAAAAACGGTTCTAGTGTCTGCGATGATGCAACTTTTGTCAGCCGAAAGCAGTTATTTGACAATTTTGAGATGCCGTTTATTCTTGCCTATGGCGATAATGAATGGACGGATTGCCACCGTTCAAAAAACGGCAGTTACGATCCAGTAGAAAGACTCGCTAAACTGCGGGAAATCTTCAGCCAGGGTAATCAAAGTTTGGGAAAGCGCACCTTAACTCTCACCCGTCAAAGCGAAAACCCGCAGTTTGCTAAATTCCGCGAAAATGTTCGCTGGATTTATCATGGCGTTGTGTTTTTCGCGATTAATATGCCGGGAAGCAACAACAATTTTGGCCGCACTCCCGAAGCAGATGCAGAATATGCCGATCGCAATTGGGCTAACTTAGCCTCGATCAAAGAATGTTTTGCTTTAGCCAAACGCAGCAATAGCAAAGGAATTGTGTTAGTTGCACAGGCAAATCCGGGATTTGAATTCGAGCCGACGGACAAAAGAAGAAGCGGCTACAACGATTTTATCGCAACTCTGGAAACAGAAACAGGCAATTTCCCAGGACAGGTTGTATTCGTTCACGGCGATACTCACTATTTCCGCATCGATAAACCTTTACCCTATTTTACCGATGAGACTCAACTACCGAGAATGAAAAATTTTACTAGAGTTGAAACTTTTGGTTCTCCCAACGTGCATTGGTTGCGGGCTTTTTATGACCCCAAAAATCCTAATCTGTTTGAATTTAAACAGCAGATTGTTCCGGAAAATTAGGCGATATAGCACCATTTTAATGCAAGATAAATATTTTTTTTGCTTACAATGAAGATAGGTAGAATCGAGGAATTTATTTATGACAATCGCAACTGGGCGCCTCACCCTTGAAGAATTTCTGAAGCTGCCAGAAACCAAACCTGCCAGCGAATACATTGAGGGGGAGATTATCCAAAAACCTATGCCGAAAACTAAACATTCTCGTCTCCAGGGGCGATTCCTGAGTGTCATTAATGAAGTAGTAGAGGAACCCAAGATAGCTTATGCTTTTCCAGAGTTGCGGTGTACGTTTGGCGGTCGATCGATTGTTCCAGATATTGCGGTACTATTATGGGAACAGATTCAATTTGATGACAGCGGTGAACCATTGGATGATGTGCTAATTGCACCGTATTGGGCGATCGAAATCCTGTCGCCCCAACAAAGCTCAAATCGCGTAACTAGAAAAATTATTCACTGTCTTCAACATAATTGTCAGTTGGGGTGGCTAATCGATCCAGACGATAGATCGATTTTAGCGTTTTTGCCCAACCAACAACCGCAATTCTGCGAAGGTAGCGATGTCCTTCCTGTGCCCGAAATGATCCCCCTGAATATCACAGCCGAACAGGTATTTAGCTGGTTAAGAATGCAACAATGAATCAGGGCGATCGTCTTTTTTGTACCACTTTAAAAAATCTCCCGGTGTGGTTTGTAGTGAAAACTTTAGCTTTTATCTCAACTAAGGACTGAAATCCTTACTACAAACCAAATTCCCTATTGCCGCCACCTGTCAAATTGGTCTTCGGAACAGCCATTAATAAATTGATTGCTTACCCAACCGTCAAGGATTGTCAAAGTTTCATTAGGAGGATTACCCGAAAATCTGGCCGCAATTTTCACCCAATTACCTTGTCTGCTGACAGCCCTAACTCCGTCTCCTCTTTTCAATTTAGCAACAACCGCGTACTTAGTGCCTGGGCCTTTGCGAATGTTAACAGCGCCACCTTCACCTGTAATAAACGAGCAATGAGTTTGCTTTTTTAAAGCTTCTGCTTTTGCGGGAGAAAGATTTTGCTGCTTGCCGAAAACAGGAAAGCTGTAAAGTGAGAAGCTAAGACTTGCAACTACGGCTGCAATAAAAAAAGCTTTTGATTGAGTAAAAATTAGCATTATTTCATTTCCTTGAATTGACCGAACTGAAGTCCTGACTGTGATTTTTTGGAGAAAGACTTCAGTTTTTACTACTAACTGTTATTTGACGGACGCAAACCATTCGGTAACACCTTGGGCGATCGCCTCAGCTAATTTCTTTTGTTCTGTCGGATTCACAATCCATTCAAACTCTTCGGGATTGATCAAAAATCCCAATTCCATTAAAACAGATGGAGTAACGGCAGGACGAGTCATGGCTAAGTTGTTCCAGAATACACCATAGCTCGGACGGTTTAACTTGGCAACTAAATAATTGTGCAAAAACATTGCCAAACTGTGCGCTTGCGGGTGAAACCAGAAAGCTGCGACGCCTTTAGTCTTAATGGCATCGCCGTTATCCGGCAAAGCATTGTAGTGAATTGAAATTGCGATCGCAGGTTCTTCTTTTTGAATCCTTTCCACCCTCGGCGGCAAATCCAAATCGACATCTTCTACCCGCGTCATTACCACATTCGCGCCCCGATTTACCAATTCCTGTTGCACCAATTTCGACACTGTTAAAGCTACTGTTTTTTCCCTAATTCCCACTGGACTGACAGCACCTCCATCCTCCGGCCCGCCGTGTCCCGGATCGATGAGAATTTTAATTCCCGATAATGGTTTTGCTTGCGAATTGGGCATCATGCTTGTATTCGCAGGCGGGTGTTTTAAAGACAACACTAAAGTTGTACCATCGTATCTCAACTTGTAACCCCACTGCTGGGTAGATTTGAGATTAAAAGTGTATTTTACTTGCAGCGGCGAGATTTGTTCCCATTCCAAACGTGAAATTACGGGGTCATCAGAAACGCGAATAATGTCAGTTTGAGCGGTGGTATTGTACAGCGTTAAAGTAAAAGTGCCTTCTCCTTCCTGCACGGTGACTGGGACAGGTGTTTCTAAGGGGAATAACACCTCTGTCCAGCCGGAAACTTGACGCGAACTGGCGCTGCGGATAATCGACCGCGGAGGCACTGAATCCTGGACAATTCGCACTTCCGATGCTTTAATCCAAGCACCGTAATCGAGTCGAATCCATTCTCCCTCGCGCCCGATAATTGTTGATCGGGTTCCCTTCGGCAGCGGTGTCATCCGAGAAAAATCTGTACTTGCCCCGGTTCGGGCAACACCAGGATCTGCTGTTACTTCGGCTATTTCTAAGTCAGCCGGAGACAGAATAGAAATCTTGCCAGTACCTTGTTGGCTGATAGTTTGATCGTTCATTGTTAGCTCAAACGATGGCACGCCTAAATCAACTGTTTTTCCCTTAGATGAGAGGGCGTTATCAGGGGTTTTAGCACAGCCTTGATACTGTTGGCTGCCACCTTTTTTGATGGGGGAATTTGCGTCTAAAAGTACAGATGCGTTGTCGGGTAATTCGACTTGCGATCGCGCTTTTAAAGGAATAGTAACGCCCGCCAATTTTACTGAAACTTGAGCATTCGCAGGTGCGATCGCCCCAAAGCAAATATATTCCCCCGGCAAACTCGCCACATCGACTTTCGGCGTCAGGGAATCTTTAGCAAAAGCCAATCCTACAGGGGTTTCTGGCTGATTCGACTCGCGCGTCACCTTAATTTTGACTTCCTGATTTTCGTAACGCAAGGTAAAGATATTTTCGCCGAGTTGCAGCGGAAAAGTCGGGGCGAAATGCCCGGATGCGGTGCGCGAAATTTGGTTGCCATTGACCAACACTTGTCCCGGTGCGGGCGCTGTACCGATTAAAAAAATGCGATCGGCTGTAGTTTTGTGGTTTGTGGGAGGATAAGCGAGAAACAAAGGTTGAACCGCGACAGCTACAGAGGCGATCGCCATTATCAAGCCAAACACACATAATCCTAAAAATTTTCTCATTCTAAATCGCAACTAATTGAGACTCTGTTGGTTATTTATACTAGAACTTGCGCTAAACCCGGGAGAAACCTGGGAAGAAACTTGCTTTCTGAGGATTAGCCGTAAGTCCAATTTCCTCTACTGGCCAATTTTATCAGGTTTCTAGTTGCAATTGAGCGATCTGCAATATAAATTCCCGCGTAAAACCATTAAGTTTTAATTAATTCAGAGGGCGTTCTCCACAGTTGCTCCAACCGATTCGCCGGCATCGTCAAATACAAAACATCCCCCGTACTCAGACAACAATTCAGCAAATCCCAGCCGTGAATAGTTTGACCCTTAGTTTCCGCATAAAGAGGCACAAAATCAGCAGACATAGCAGCATCTTGAATGCGGTGGCCACAGAAAGGATGTTTTGGCGTAATCAATGTGGCCAAGCAAACCCAGAGACTATCAGCAGTCATTCCGTTGCCCAAAATTCGACCTCCAATCGCCGCCGCCGCGAAAGCAGGAGCCGCCAATTCCGTCGGGTTCAAAACTCCTTCAAACTCAAAAACTTGCTGCACCATTAAAGCAAAATGTGGGTCTTGATTGCGGACAATAACTGATAGTTTTGGCGCTAATCCTTTAGCGCTCAAGGCAATTTCGACATTAGACATATCGCTGCTAGTTACCGCCAAAAGTGCTGCCGCTTGCTTAACATTAGCAGCTTCCAGAGTTGCGGGCAAACTGGCACTTCCCTGAATGACCGGAATTTTCATTGAGCGAGCCGTGTTCAGAAAGCGACAGTTCGGGTCTTGCTCGATCGCCACAATATCGTAACCGTTAGTGTGCAGTTCTTTAGCAATTTGGATACCTATTCCTCCGAGTCCGCAAATAATGTAATGATTGCGCTGCGGAACTCGCGCCACATCCCAATATTCGGTAAATCGAGTTCCCAATACATAATCGTTGAGCAGTGCGTAGCAGATACCGATGATGCCGGCTCCAACTAACATCATGACAACTGTAAATAGTTTAATGCTTTCAGGAGCTTGTTCGGCCACTTTTTCATAGCCTCCGGCTCCCGTAATCATCCCTACTGAAAAATAGAGAGAATCGACAATTGAGATATTATCCTCAACACAAATATAGGTAGCAGTAGCAACGGCAATCATTGCCAGCAGCGTCAGTACAACGATTACTGCTGCTTGGCTGTGCTGCTGAAATCGGCGCAGGTTAGTTAATGTTTTGAGCAGTTTTTGAGTTAAAGTTTTTTGGGGGCTACGCACAGTCGGCTGAGTGGCAACAATTAGCCGATCGCCCTGCTGACACTGCCGATCGGCAAGCACCGCCGATACTAAATCAGTTTTGTTAGCAGCCGGCAGATAATAAATTAACATTCGCGATCGATCGTCCCACAAATCGCTCAGTTTGCGATTTTTCCAAGGATGTGTTTCATCGATATATTCTTCGTGAATCGGCCAAGTGCGATCGAACAAACGCAACTGTCCGATCGCCTGATTTCCGAGAGCCGCAAAGGCAAACACCGGAGCCGCCAAGGATGAAACGCTCATGGAAGTGTGATCGGGCAAAGTGTGGTCAATCCTGTCGCCCAAGCTAGTATTGAACAATCTGTTAATGATGCGAATCTGAGGATTGAGAATCCTCGCTTGCATCAAAATTGCCAAATTGACAGCATCATCGTCTGCTGCAATTACTAAAGTGTGAGCATTTTGAATACCCGCCGCCAACAAGGTAGAAGCTGCTTGCAAATTGCCGACAACCACATCAGAAGTTTCGCCGCGAATTGGGCGATCGCTAATACCAACAACAATCGCTCCTTGCTGTCTCAACAAACAAAAAATCTTGTGTCCCGTGTGGCCCAACCCGCAAACAATGATTCGAGGTTTCATAAAAATTTATTTGCCAGCCAATTTCGGAGCTGTCCTTGTAGTTTTACTTACCATTGTTGACTCTCCTGGCTTTGCAGAATGTAGCTAAAAAGACTATCTAGGAAACTTGTGCCACAGTCTCGAAGTTTTGTAAACAAAGAAAAAGCTGTGCCGTGTTCCTAAAGCCACGTTCCCAAGTGTTGAAATAAACACACCACACTGCCATGTACCTACAGACATGAGGTGTAACTAACCTGATTTAATATTTGAAAAATATCCGGGTGCGACAGCCAACCAGCGGAATTTGAAGAGGTAGGGACACGGCACTGCCCCTACAACTATGACTTCCTAAATTTATTTAGCTGCCTTAGCGGCAGGAGTTATTATGAAATTCACTGCACCCTTATTAGCATCCGCTTTAGTTTTCGCCGGTACTGTCGCCTTGGCAAGCCAAGTGCAAGCAGCTCCAGCCAGCAACTCTTTGAATAACACTAAAACAACATTTCAGTGCGTTACTTCCGGTCGCAATTTTGTCACAATTGCGCGGCGGGGAAATGTCACGACAGATCCGATGATTCTTTGGAAATCAACCGAGTTCGGCCGCGAATATACACCTTGGCAGCGCTGTCAAATTGTTTCCAATAGATTGACCAAAGCTGTTGCCCAGAATGGCGGAAGATTGAGCAACTTGCAGTTAACAACAGGAATTGTTAATAACTTGCCCGTAGTTTGTTATGTGAACGGACGGGGGCGCTGTAACTCTCAAAATCTGCTGTTCACCCTAGACAAGCGCAATGCTAAAAATCCCGGTGATGCTTTAACGAGATTGATTAATTTTGCCCAAGACGGCGGCGGGCCAGTTACAACGTTCAGAACAGGAACTCAATCATCTGCACCGCAGTTTGTTCCCTTTGGAGATATGGTCGATCGAGCTTTTAATTCTCCAAACAATAAACCGTCAGTTCCTGTAGGGAAACCGCAGGGCGATCGAGGTATTTAATAGCCACGCCTCTAACTTGCACCTGACAAATTTTGAAACTATTGTGGGGTGGGCTTCTAGCCCGCCCTTAAATATTTAGACTAAAAAAACTACACTGCCACCCCTTCAATTTTCTCATCAGTCAACTCGTACAACTCGCGCAACTGCTGCAACTTATCCGCATCCGGGAGCCAAAAACCCCGGCCGTTAGCCTCCAACATTCGCCCTACAATATTGCGAAAAGCTTCAGGATTGGCCTCCCGCAACTTCTTCGCCATCTCTTCATCCAAAGCATAAGTATCAGCCGCCTGATCGTACACCCAACTATCAGTAAAATCAGCAGTTCCGCCCCAACCAATTAACGCTGTCATCCGCTGCGAAATTTCATAAGCGCCGCCAGAACCTTGATTTGCCATCGCGTTTGCCCATTTAGGATTGAGCAACTTAGTTCGATATTCCAAGCGCAGCAAATCTTCTAAATTGCGAGGCGTTGTATCCTTGGAAAAACTTTCGACAAAACTCGTGTTAACCTTTTTGCCGCGCTGCTTTTCTGCGGCTTTCTTCAAACCGCCAGTATTCGCATAATACTCTTGAATATCAGTCAAACCGTATTCAACCGAATCAATTTCTTGAATTATGCGATCGCACCCTTGCAACAACTGAGTCAAAACCTCCGGCCTCGCTTCCCCCTTATCCTTCCTCCCGTAACTAAAGACATTGCGGCTTTCCCAAGTTTTCCCCAACTCATCCCCCGATTCCCAACTACCATCAACAACCCTATCGTTAACCAAAGAACCAAAATCCCCAGCCGGATTAGAAAACAACCTTGCCGAATAATTCTGCACACCTTTTGCCTGCAAAACTAAAGCGTGTTTGCGAATAAAATTCTCCGATTCCGGTTCATCAGCATCCGCCGCCCGCACGAACAAATCATCCAACAATTCAATAATATTCACAAAGCTATCTCGGAAAATCCCAGAAAGATTTCCCAACACATCAATCCGGGGATGACCGACATTAGCTAACGGTTTTAATTCATAGCGAACAATGCGGCCAGTACCTTCTTTTAGAGGTTCAGCCCCCACCAATTCTAGCAGAATTCCAATAGATTCACCGCGAGTCTTAATAGCATCCAAACCCCACAGCATCACTGCCACAGTCTCAGGATAATTCCCCTGTTCCTTAAGGTGCTTATTAATAATTTTTCGAGCAATTTCGCGGCCTCTTTCATAAGCTGCCGGAGAAGGCATCCGATAAGGATCTAAAGCATGAATATTCCTGCCAGTTGGCAACACGCCAGCCCCGTCCCGCAACAAATCCCCGCCCGGTGTCGGCAGAATATATTCCCCATTCAAACCCCGCAAAAGATTAGTTAACTCATCCGAAGTTTGCAACAACAAATCCCGCACCAGCAACCCCTCCTCAAAAGCCCCATTCAACCCCTCTTGCTCTTCCTCTCTGCGCCCTCTGCGCCTCTGCGGTTCATTTTCTTCAAAAACCAGTTTTTGCACCTGTTCCTGTGATAACCTCTCCCCAAAATAAGCCTCAAGATAAGAGGTCATTTCCTCAGAATTAGGCGGTTCCCCGAGAACGTGCAAACCCGAAGAAAACAAGCGACATTCTACCACCTGCAAATACTCGTAAAGCTTCACCAAATAGCGGTTAAAAGCATCAGCACTGAACATTCCCACCGTCTCAAAACTAAAAGCAATACCCAACTTGCGAGCTTCATTAAACGGACAATCCGCCTCCAAACCGCTATCTAAAATTTTTTTACAAATAGCCTCTTTCAGCACATAATTCTTTGCCGGATCTTCCCGATATTCGGCAATCAAATCCCGCAAATCAATCAATTCCTTATATAAGCCAGCGCGACCGTAGGGCGGCACGTTGTGAGAAATCAAAACACCGTAACCGCGACGTTTGGCTAACATCGATTCCGAGGGATTGTTGGCAGCATAAATATAAAGATTCGGCAAACTTCCCAACAAAATATCCGACCAAGAATAGCCAGTATTTCCCAGAGGAGAACCGGGCAACCATTCAACAGTGCCGTGCATTCCGAAGTGAACCACAGCATCAGCTTGCAAATCATTTTGCAGCCACTTGTAAAAAGCAGCGTATTGAGGGTGAGGCGTCAAATCGCGATCGAACATTAAGCGCATCGGATCGCCCGCAATTCCCAGCGGCGGCTGCAAACCTATCCAAACATTCCCCAGTTGAATGCCACCGATTTGGAACTCGTCGCCGTCCGTCTTAATGCCCGTACCCGTTAAAGATTTCCACTGTTTTTCGATACGACTTGTTAACAAGTAGCCCAGCCATTTCTCCAGAGTTTTAACATTCACAGTATTGCCATAAATTCCCTCCTTATGTGCGTTCATCCCCGTTAATCCGCCCCCATCTGCGGTTGCAGCATCATCCGCTTCTTTCACCCGGCGAATTAACTCCTCACCGTCAGCAGGAATTTCTCCAACTGTATAACCTGCTGCTTGAAGTTTGTGCAGGAAATTTAGCAGCGATTTCGGTACATTAAGTAAAGCCGCCGTACCCGCCGCGCCGTAACCGGGAGGAAACCCGTAGAGAATAATCGCAATTTTGCGTTTTGAGGGCGGAGTTCGACGTAGGTTTACCCAATTGTTAATTCTACTTGTCAGGCGTTTCGCGCGATCGGGAACCAGATAAATATCCTCACCCACCAAACCGCCTAGGGGAACAGGATCGATCGCGCCATCCAACTCAGGCAAAGCATACAATACCACACTTTGCAAACCCCCAATCCCCTGACGAGTCCAAGAATGGATATCTTGAATCAGCAGAGGTGCGGACACAAAATAAGGTACATTTTTAGCAGTTAAAATCCGCTTAGCAACTTCCACCTGACGCCCCGCCTCCATCGAACCAGCAGGCCCGCCAACTAGCGGAAAGCCAATAGTAGAAACAATAGCATCAACTTCCACAGCATCTTTAGAAAGTGAAAGAGTTTCAATATTGCCTTGTTTTCGCCGCGCTGTTTCATCAGCAGTCGTCATCCAATCCCGCACCGCCACATGGCCTTCAACGCCATTGATAAAAATCGGCAAAGGCACAATTCCTGCATCTTCAAAATAGCGGATTAAGTGAGGAATATAAGGCTGCTTGGTGATAACGTGCTTGCGGTAAAGCAAAAGGCCCACAACAGGGGATTTTACTTGATATGAATTTTGGAACGAATTGGTTCCAAATTTTGTGGAACGGGCATCTTGCCCGCCCCTAGCACCTTGGTAACTCAGATACCAATCCAAATATTGCCGAGGCGATTCAAAATAACCATTATAATCGGGATGCAATAAACCCATATTGGGAGTTTCCACAGGAGGCGGAATTTCTGCAACTTTCAGCCCCAAATACTTTTCGGCAATAATCCAAAACATCGACACAACATTATCCGCACCGCCCGCATTCCAGTAACCGTAAATAATCAGCCAGTTTCGCAAATCTTGCACTTTTTGCACCGGCACATATTTTAATAATTTCGGCCCCACCTTCAAAAAACTGATATAACCAGCCAGCTTATCTTCTTCTCGCCCATTGCTGAACTTATCCAGAATAAACTTAACAGGCTTCGGCATTCCCTTCGGTTTGTCGCCAATTTTAAAAGCACCAATTTGAGTAAGACTCATCAATTCCAAAGCCGACTCAAAAACCAGGCGAATCGGAATATTCTGCACCCTTTCGCGCAGCCACATTACCGCATCGTAATCAAACAGCAAACTCCCGAAAAATACATCAGCATTCAAGAGGGCGGCTGCTACAGCGTCGGGTTCGTCTGCGAGGGCGCGATCGCTAAAAACCCGTACTTCCAATCCCTGGCACCCAGAAACAGCCAACTCGGCAGCTTTGCGGTACAAATCAGCATTAAAAGATTCAAACCCTGCAATTAAGACAATGCGTTTCACAGCCAAACCTCGAAATATTTGCTTCTTTTAATGATAAACTAATCGCAGAAATGCACAGGCAAGATGCCTGTGCCACTGACAGACAGAACAAAAAAGATAAACTTCTGCTTTCTCTTACTTCGCGCCTTCGCGGTTCATCAACTATGTCTTATTAAAGTAAGCACCGATTAAAATAATCAAACAAATCCAAACACAGCCATATTTACAACCGTGAATCGAGTTCCTCCCGCAATTGTTATCTTAGGTCAAAACAGCCTGCCGATCGCCAAAAAAATCTCCGCACATTTCCCCGGTTCCCAGATTTACGGTTTAATCGATCGCACTTCCAACACAGACATCAACTTTAGCAACTTCGGCGAAACCTTGCGGGAACTATTTGCAACAGAAACCCCAATCATCGGCATCTGCGCCGCCGGAATAATCATCCGTACCCTCGCCCCCCTGCTGTCAGACAAACGCGCCGAACCGCCTGTTTTAGCCGTCGCAGAAGACGGAAGCGCCGTCGTACCGCTGCTGGGCGGTTTGCACGGCGTTAATGATTTGGCCAGAGAGATTGCAGCCGCCCTCGGCGTACAGCCTGCAATTACCACCACCGGAGATATCCGGTTTCGCACCGCGCTGCTGAGTCCTCCCCAAGGCTATTATTTGGCGAATCCAGAGGACGCGAAGACTTTTATTTCAAATTTGCTCGCCGGGGCAAAAGTACGCCTAGAAGGGGCTGCAAGCTGGCTTTCCGAGAGCAATTTGCCGTTAGCGAAGCCCTCGAAGAGGATCGCCCCCGACGCAAAATTGACCATCCGCGTCACCGAAAAAGCAATTGCGCCAACGCCCGATTGTTTAGTTTACCATCCGCAAATTGTGGCATTTGCACTCACAAAGCTATCGAATATTGAGCCGGAAATAGCGGTTTCATTAGTCCAGCAAGCCTTGGAAAAAGCTGGTTTAGCGCCAGCTTCCGTTGCCGGATTTTTTGCATTAAAAGATGAGATGGGAAATCCGGCACTTGAAGCAGTTTCACAATATTTTAAAGTCCCCGTCCGCTTTTTGAATCTCTCCGAACTTGTCGAATTAGACTCAATTGAATTCAGCGAAAATCAGGCCGCACAAATTGCCCTGACAGCAGCCGGTGCAAACAGTCAGTTAATCGAATGCGATCGCCCAAACTCCGTGAATTGCGCGATCGCCCTCGCCGCCGAACCCATAAATGCTAGCGCGATCGGAGTTAGCCGCGGCAAACTGGCGATCGTCGGTACCGGCCCTGGAGGCGCGCCCTGGATGTCCCCGGAGGTTAAGGAAATTTTGCGCGAAGCCACGGATTGGGTGGGTTACAAGTTCTATCTCGACTTAGCTGGAACCCTGCGGGAAGGACAAAAGCGGCACGATTCCGACAACCGCGAAGAGATCGATCGCGCCCGTTTTGCCCTAGATTTAGCAGCATCGGGAAAATCTGTCGCCGTGGTTTCGTCGGGAGATCCGGGGATTTTTGCGATGGCAGCAGCGGTGTTTGAGGCGATCGACTTTGATGCCAAACCCGAATGGCAAGGCATAGATATTCGGGTGGCACCGGGCATTTCAGCCATGCAGGCGGCCGCTGCTGCGATCGGAGCACCCCTCGGACACGATTTTTGCGCGATTTCCCTTTCGGATATTCTCAAGCCTTGGGAGGTCATAGAACAGCGGATTTCGGCCGCTGCGATCGCAGATTTGGCGATCGCATTTTACAATCCCATCTCGAAACAGCGGATTTGGCAACTCTCCAGGGCGATCGAGATTTTGTTGCAAAGTCGCGACGCTAAAACCCCCGTCGTACTAGGGCGAAACCTCGGCCGGCCAGGTCAATCTGTGCGGGTTTGCACCCTCGGCGAATTCCAGCCGCAAGACGCTGACATGAGAACTTTAGTGATTGTCGGTTCGAGTCAAACTCGGATTATTCCCCGCAAATATGGAGATGTTTGGGTTTACACGCCGCGCAGGTACGAAAAATAAGCAAAGAAGCAAAAACTTGGGAAATCAGCAATTGACTGACAGGTAATTGACTTTGACAATAAAATATTTTGATCTCGCTGGGGGGAGTCTAGGTTAACAAATGGCGGCGAATCACTAGACTGGCCTGTTATTTCACCTCATAGTTGTCACTCTCGATCGGTAATCCTCTTGGATTACAGAAATCCTCGGTACAGAGGAATCTCGGCTTCCGAAGGCCGATTTTTTCTCGCTGACATTGAGCGAATTTAGAACTAGACTCAACCCTAGTAATGGTTTCAGCTTCATTTTGGGAGAGATAAAATTTACTTCTCAGTAAATATTTTTTTATTATACATTCACGATAAAATCAATGGCGATCGAGGTCTGCTACATTCCTTAATCCTACGATAATCTTACGCTTACAACAAAAAGAGGGGATTCACCCGCAGCAGTCTTCTCTGTCTTTGGGTAGACCGGATTTGTTTTTTCTTTTGATAAGATTCCGTTAAACAAAGGTTAAAATAACACTTAAAAGAACATGAAATTCAACATTCCTTTAGCTCCTGGGGCTGTAACCCAATTTTTGCTTCGAGTGGTGACCTGTCTAGTTGTCATATCTTTCTTAAGTGAGATGACTGTGTACTTCTTGCCAGGTACTCCATCTGACAACTACTTCGTAAAGGTATTCAGCGTTGATTCCGAGCGGAACATTCCAACGGCATACTCAGTTTTGGCATTGCTATTTAGTTCTCTCTTGCTAGGTGTGATTGCTTATGCGAAAAATTTGGATAGTTGTCGCTACAAGCGTCACTGGAAAATTTTATCATTCATATTTTTATATTTATCTTTAGACGAAGCTGGTCAATTGCACGAAAACTTGATAAATCCAATGCGAAGTCTCCTAAATACCACCACAGGATTTCTTTACTTTACTTGGATTGTACCGTTCGGTTTTCTAGTAGCGCTCTTTCTCATATCCTACAGTAAGTTTCTGTTACACCTTCCTCTTCCTACAAAAAAAATGTTTGTTGCAGCGTGCGCTCTTTATATTGGAGGAGCATTGGGGATGGAACTGCTAGGGGGATACCAAGCTTCTAAAGTGGGAGAGGATAATATAGTTTACCAGATAATAGTGACCGTTGAAGAGTCATTAGAAATGCTCGGCATCGTTGTATTTATCCACGCCTTGATGTCATATATCAAGATATATTTAGGGGGGGTAAGTTGGAATATTTACATACCAGGCAAAAACCCACAATTTACTGACGATCGAAATATTGGCCTAGCTGGCATTAGCGAACCAGCAAACACAAGTGTATCAAGGTAAATCACTTGAAACCGGGTTTGAGCGACGATGAAAATACTCCATTCGGGTGTTTAATGTCGATAAAAAACCCGGTTTCTTTGGTACTGATGCGTCCTGGGCTGGAGGTCCTGCGATTTTCGGCACACCAAACGACTAATAGACTAATATGTAGGGTGCTTGCTGCACCAAACGACTAATTAGGCTTAGAACAGCTTAGTTCACAGATGACATCCTCACCTTTACCAGAAAATCGCTAAGAGCAACCTTTGCATGAGGATTTGACGGCAAATGACTTGTAAAACTTGCATCTTCTAATATATTAATTAGCCGATCGCGCTCTTGCTGATAAAATTCTATATCTGTATCTTCTAGCACTGATTTTTCCTCTCCTGCCAGCTTGCGATCGATCAAATCAGGTATATACAACAACTGGAACTTCTCGTTAAGTTTCACCAAATTCGCCTCCACTTCCCCAGTTTGCATCAAGTGAATCCCAGCCAGCAACACCCGATAAACGTACAGCAGCGGTTTCACCCGGCGCGGGCGTTCTTTCTCAAACAATTTCCATTGAGTTTTAGCAAAACCGAGATAGTGGTGGCTGTGGTGCTTGGTAATGCAGTTCGAGGCGAGTTCTTTTAATTCCTCGTGTTCCTTTGTACTGTAAACTATCAGCGGCGAATACAGTTGTTCTAGCACGTAGCCGTTGCGCTTCAACAGCATCTCAAAAAATTTCTTGATGTCGTGAGTTACTAAATCGAGTTGCATTCCCTCCCGAACTTCAGAAACTTCGATTGTTTCTTCTCCCGAAATTAGTCCAATTACTTTCGGTAGCGGCAAAATGTGTACTCCCCGCAAGTCGAAGTCAGAATCTGCGGAAGGAAACCCGTATAAGTGCGAACCGCTGACAGTCGCAAACAGCAGCGGATAAGGTTGAACGGAGATAATTTGGGCGAGATTCGAGATGTATTCTGTCATTTATTCCAGTCCATGCAGGCGGGCTTTGTTTCACAAAAAGCGATTTCAAGATCCGATTTCGATCGCACCTTTACGCGCTTCAATCAAAAACAGATTCGCTTTCTCGTAATTAGGACGTTCCGGTAAGGAAGTTGCAGCAAAAGCGCGATCGAACTCACCGTGCAAGCTCAACCGCCAGCGATTCACCTCATCCCAGGATACTTCTTGGTTGCGGATAGATAAAAGTTGCGATCGATAATCCTGCACGCGAACCGGTACAAAACCCTCCTTGAGTACCGTAATTCCTGACAGCAGCAAGCGAATTAAGTGCATCGCGTGCTTCCAACGAATTTCCCCGGTATTGCGGAGGTCTTGCTCCATTTTTTTAAATTGAGACAAAACGTAGCTATTGTAAGTTTGATAAACCAATTGAGAAAGAAAGATTTCCCTAATTTCGAGCAATTCTTGTGCTACAGGAGAAACAGTTTCTACTAAAGGCGTGTACAAACATTCTAGCACATTTGGATTAGCTTTTAGCGCCAAAACTAGAAACTTTTGCAGTTCCCAATAGCATTCCTGATTTTCCTTGTTTTCCAATTGTTCTGGAATGCCGTAAAGCGACCAATGAAGTATTGCGGGCGGCAGATAAATCCCGCGTCTGTCTGTATCAGATTGCTCGTTATCAAGACCGTAGGCTCTCGAACCAACAATGCAGCGGTAAATTACAGAATCATATAGGTTATATTCTGCCAGAAAATCTCCTCCTGAGTGCAATCCTTCGCTCTGAAACTGCTTGCGGATGCTGAGTTCGTGCCGCCGCAAACTAACTTGTGTTCCGTCTGGGAGTTTGACTAAATATGCGTGGGAATTGTCCGTAGGCGATTGAACGATGACACCTACTAATCCCGGTTTCCAAGATTGGTCGCCGCCGGGGTTTTTGACCTCGATTTTGGTGACAATTTGGGTTCCTGCGGGGATGATTAAGTTGAAATTTTGAGAAAGATTGGCATTTGCCATGACGGAACCTCCTGCGGGGCACGAGCTACAATGTTAGTGTAGCATAGGTGTAGTATGTAATGAAAGTTTTGGGCGATTCCCTACCCTTCGGGAACGCTTCGCGAACGGGATAGCTTCGCTTCATGCGGATTTGGCCTTGTTGAACATTGTCTAATTATCAAGGAGGAATATCGCCAGCGATTTGAGGCGAAGGTATTGGAGATTTTTGAGACTCACCCGACAATTGCAGGAATTCGCAATGCGGAAGCAGTGACGGACTTGCAACTGGTGGCCTGAGAACCTACTCTGAGGCAAGAATGGGCGGGGGGAAGGTGCAATTATCGGAGTCTAATATTTGCAAGACGTTTAATCTGAAGGTTAATAGTTGATTATCGTTTCTGCGAGAGTTGTTCGAGATTGAGGTATTGCCGGATTATCAGGAAGTGGTAAGGAGGAATTTTGAGGATTTTATTGCCCAGGGACAGTTTAACGCCAATCTGATTTAGGTTTTAAAGGCGGTGCAGAATGTGTTTTTGAAGAAGCGACAGTTGGAGTTCCGGATTTGTATGAGGCACCGTTGGATCAGTTTCCAGAAGATGCTGTGGAACGCTGGTTTACTCAGAAGTGGATGAGTTGATTGAGTTTACTGAAGAGTTAGCAGCTTAACTTTTTATATCCAAGAGGAGAGATATGAAATTTATTTCTTTGACATTGGTGGCTGCGCTTGGGGTTTTAAGTCCAGCAATGACCGCTTCGGCAATTTCAGACGTTGTGTGGAAACCTGTTCCTGGAACAAAGATTAATAATGATTTTTGGTATGTAGGAACTAACACCATAAATAGACAAGGCGCTCGTATTACCTTTGATGTTAGGACTAACTCAAAACAATACGTGCTGTACTCGGCAAATTGCCAAACTCGGATGATGCAGAGACTAGCAGAGGGAAGCGTTAAAACCGGAAAAATTGTAGTCTATGAAAGATATCGAGAAGCGTACTTTCCCCCTAATCAAGTTCAAAGAAAGGTGCTGAACTACGCCTGCAGTCAAAAAAGGTAGTAAAATCAGGTTTCTACAAGTCCCTGGTTTTAAATTGCGATCGCTGGTGCCGAACTTCGATCGCCAGTTAGCCCAATTTGGGAGAGATTACGATCGCCGGGACTTTGGAACCCAAAGCAGGATGAGGTTTTTAATCAGTGGCGCAGGTTACAAGGGAGTGATTGCTGAAGTTAGAGCATATTATGGGAATAAAAGTGCGGGAGTTGATGAGTTTTATAGATAAAAAAGGCTAGTTATAGAAGTTATTAAAATGTTAGAAGATGATGGTTGGTATTTAGCGAGAACAAAGCGCAGTCTAGGATGCGCTGGCTTTTAATGGAAGGTGGGGCTGGATGAGATTTATAATCTGTTATAGGGAAAAATATAGGAGTGGAGCGCTCGCACGCTCTAGAAAAGGGGTTGGTAAACGATATCGTAATGTCTCGTAACGAAGCGAACACCCGAAAAGAATTAATAGATAAAGCCCTAAAGACAGCGGGATGGAACCTCGAAGATCCAAACCTGGTGGGGATAGAGATTCCGGTGGATGGGTATGATGCTCAACCCTGGAACGGAGTTACGGATTATTGTCTGTATCAGGAAAACGGCGAAGTAATTGCTGTTGTAGAGGCGAAGCGACAACGCCGCGATCCAAGGGTAGCAGAACAGCAGGTGAGGCATTACGTTACAGAGATTGAGAAACGCCAGAGTTTTCGCCCCCTTGCTTTTATGAGTAATGGGGATAAGACATTTTTCTGGGATGTGGGGAACGAACATAAGCGCCAAGTGGCGGGTTTCTTCTCGCCCAGAGACTTGCAGAATTTGCTCTACATCCGTCAGAACAAAATCCCCCTGAAACAGTTGAGCGTGAATCTTGCCATTGCCAACCGAACCTATCAGCAGTTGGCAATTCAACGGGTTAGCGAACGCTTTGACGATGGACACCGGCGGGCGCTGGTGGTGATGGCGACGGGAACGGGCAAAACGCGCACGATTATGGCGCTGATTGAGTTGTTTTTGAGAGCGAATCAAGCGCGGACGGTGCTATTTGTGGCGGATCGAGATGCGTTGGTGAAGCAGGCCCTAGATGAGAATTTTAAGGTTTATTTGCCGAACGAGCCAAGAGATAGAATCCGAACCTACAACATTGATTACAGCAAGCGACTGTATGTGGGAACGCTGCAAACGCTGGTTAAGTGTTACAAAAAGTTTTCTCCTGGCTTCTTTGACGTGGTGATTTTTGATGAATCTCATCGATCGATTTACAACCAGTTCCGCGAGGTGGTGGAATATTTCGATGGGCGGATTATTGGACTAACGGCAACGCCAGCGGTTTTTATTGAGCGCAATACGTTCCAGCTTTTTCGCTGTGATGGTATTCCGACTTTTAATTATCCCTATCGAGATGCGGTGAATGAAGGCTATCTCGTAGATTACAGCCTTCGTCAAGCACAGACTCGCTTTCAACGGGAGGGGATACGCGGGGCAAACCTTTCTGAAGAAGACCGCAATACTTTGATTCAGCAAGGGTTAGACCCCGATGAAATTGATTATGAGGGGACGGAATTAGAGCGCACTGTCAGTAATCGGGATACGCTGCGGAGACAGTGGGAAGAAATTATGGAGGTTTGCCACAAGGATGAATCGGGGCAGTATCCGGGTAAAACGATTGTATTTGCGGTGAGTCAAAACCATGCTCTGCGGTTGGCAAGCGTGTTTGAGGAGATGTATCCTCAGTATCCCGATATGGTGCAGGTGATTACTTCCCAGATGGAACGCACTGATGATTTGATCGATCGATTCAAGAAGGAAGAGATGCCGCGCATTGCTATTTCTGTCGATTTGCTGGATACCGGGATAGACGTGCCGGAGGTGGTCAATTTGGTGTTTGTGAAGCCCGTCCATTCTCTCATCAAAATGCAGCAGATGATTGGACGGGGGACGCGCAGTAATGAGGCTTGCCGCTATTTTCATCGGCTTCCCAATGGGCATAAGGATGAGTTTCTGATTATCGACTTCTGGGAGAATGAGTTTGATAAAGACCCCAGTGAGGAGACGGTGACACAAAATCTGCCTGTTACGGTAAAGATTTTTAACACGCGGTTGAAGCTGCTGGAACTTTATTTAGATAATCAGGAATCGGCAGATTGTCAGCAGGCAATTAGGGATTTACGGCAGCAAATTAACCAAATTCCCCGTGATGCTTTTAGCGTGCAGCAGGTTTATTCTCAGATTGAGCAAGCTTGGACGGATGGGTTTTGGCGGTATCTGAGTCAGCGTAATATTGATTTTCTCCGCACTCAGGTTGCGCCGTTGCTGAGGTTTGTGGCGGGGGTGGATGTGGCGGCGGCGACGTTTACAAATAAGGTGGAACGGTTGAAGCTGGAAATTCTCACCGATGGGGCAAAACCGGGAACGTTGGAATCGATCGCGGAGGATGTGAGTCGGTTGCCGGATTTTGTGTTTGAGGACTCCCAGCGTCGGGGTTCGGCGGATTTTTGCTTGTCGCATCGGCTGCGGAGGGCGACACCGGAAGAGTTGAATCGGGCGATCGCGGATTTGGCAAATCAGATGAAAAATCGGCGTCAGCGTCCCAGTTCGTTTATTGAAATTGATTTGGGCGATCGTATTGCTACCAGTGGTTATATCACGTTAGGAGACGGGGGAGAACAGGTTTATGTGGAGGAATATCGCCAACGAGTTGAGGCGAAGGTGTTGGACATTGTGGAAAATCACCCAACAATTGCAGCAATTCGCAACGGGGAAGCGGTGACAGACTTGCAACTGGTGGCGTTAGAGCGTACTCTGAGGCAAGAGTTGGGTGGCCCAAACGTGCAGTTGTCGGAGTCGAATATTCGCAAGGCGTTTAATCTGAAGGTAAATAGTTTATTATCGTTTCTGCGAGAGTTGTTCGAGATTGAGGCATTGCCGGATTATCAAGATGTGGTAAGGCGGAATTTTGAGGATTTTATTGCCCAACGGCAGTTTAACTCCAATCAGATTCAGTTTTTAAGGGCGGTGCAGAATGTGTTTTTGAAGAAGCGACGGTTGGAAGTTCCGGATTTGTATGAGGCACCGTTAGACAGATTTGGAGAGGATGCTGTGGAACGGTGGTTTACTCAGAAGGAAGTGGATGAGTTGATTGAGTTTACTGAAAAGTTAGCGGCTTAATAGTTAATGATTGATTTCAGATAAATAAAAGAGCTATTAAATTTATGAATAACAACAGAGCGCTTTCGGTCACAGAACAAGCGATGGAGCTATTAAACAGGCAACAGGGTTCATTTAATATAGTAACAATCAGCCGCATTAAAGGTGACATTAAAGAAGAGATTTTGAGGCAGGTGTTAGATGCAGTTCAAAGCATTCATCCTCTACTAAACTCTCGGATTATTGGAACGCTAGATCATCTCGAATTTACAAATCAAGGAACAGAAAAAGTTCCTTTACGGGTGGTTTCACAGGGCATAAATGACAACTGGGAAGATGTTGTGAGAGAAGAATTGAACAAGGCTATTGATAGCAGTAAGGTTCTGCTAAGATGCGTTCTTATTTACAAACAATCCGAAATCAACATCAGCTATTTAATCACAACTGTACATCATGGCATATCAGACGGATTATCTTGTATAAGCTTACAATCAGAAATCTTGAAATGTTACCAAATTATTGCCTCTGGAGATTCCATTGATAGAGATTGCGAGTCTGCTATTCCACCCTTAGAGGAATTATTACCTAAATGGATGAAAGGCAAGAACGGAATCGACAAGGGCAAATGGTTCTTGCTGAAAACCAAATTACAAATGCTTTTACATCAACCAGAACAATTAGAGTCTGAAGAGACGGTTCCCCTTGAGTTTCGTAGTTGTGGCATGACTCATAGATTCTTACAAAAAGAGTTAACCCAAAAATTAATTGAACTTTGTCGCCAAGAAAATACCACTGTACAGGGGGTTTTATGTGCAGCAATGCTACTTACAGTAGGTAATAAAATTAGAGGGGAAAAACTACGAAGTATTAAGGTTTCATGTCGTACTTATGTAGATTTGCGTAGACGTATCTCACCTCCAATACAGCAGAAAAATTTGGGTTTTTTAGCTTCATTTTTAACTTCCTTACATAAGATTAAACCTCAGATGTCGTTTTGGGATTTATCAAGGGAGGTTACTAAAAATATTGAATTAGGCTTAAAAATAAAAGATGATATTTTTAAGCCTTTAACGCTATTTAGAAAAATTATTGAATATCATATTAATAATCCTGACGAATCGTATGTCACAATTGCGGTGACTAATATTGGCAGAGTTAATATTCCTGAAGTTTATGGGGATTTGGAAATAGAAGAAATCAGTTTTATTGCGTCTAATGCTATTATTGGCAAAGTTTTTACAGTGGCAACTGCTACTTTTCAAGATAAAATGCTTCTTAATTTCCTAGCATCTAAGCCTTCACTTAGTCAAGAGACGATAGAGATGCTTGCTACAGGTGTCATCAATTGTCTGATTGAGGTTTGCCAAGAAAAGGTTATAATGGCTGTCAAATAATGGCAAAAGAGGAAAGAATTTACTTATGCTCACTGATCCCGAACTGCGATCGAAAGTTGATACAATTTGGGATAGATTGTGGTCGTCGGGGCTCTCCAACCCGATGGATTCGATCGAACAATTCTCCTATCTGCTATTCCTCAAACGCCTAGACGACGCCGAGAACCAGCGCGAGAAACAGGCAAAACGCCGCAATAAACCCTTTGAACCGCAAATTGACCCAGAATTGCGGTGGTCGCACTGGATTAATTTTAAGGCAGATCTGGCTCTCAAGCATCTTCGCGATCGCGTTTTTACCTGGTTGCGGACGGCGGGGACTGAGGGGAGTTCTTTTGAGCGATATATGCAGAATGCTGAGTTTAAAATCAGCAAACCTGCGACGCTGATAGAAGTCTGCAACTTGATTGATGAGATGAAAATCTCGGAACAAAATCAGGATGTTCAGGGCGATTTGTACGAATATCTCCTAAGTAAACTCAATAGTGCGGGACGTAACGGACAGTTTCGCACGCCTCGCCATATTATCCGCATGATGGTGCAGATGGTTGACCCGAAACCGAAGGAACGAATCGGGGATTTGGCGGCGGGGACTTGTGGGTTTTTGGTGAATGCCTACGAGTACATTTTAGAACAGCACAGCGAACCCGATGAGAAAGGAAAACGGCAGTTAATCGGAGATTTACTCAGCGACGAAGAACGGGAGTTTCTGCAAACAGAAGCTACAGCAGATTCCAGGCAAATAGAGTACACCTTAATCCCAAACACTTACCAAAATGGTTGACAAACCCTTGCAACCGTACTCCATAAACCTG